>NZ_WTKS01000020.1:0-58231 GCF_011378625.1 Pseudoalteromonas sp. c7(2019)
CTACGATTTAGCAAAATCTCTTGAGTCAGACTTGTGATCAAGAGACAGCTAATTAGCGCCTTTTTGATTACTGTGTAATTGTTATAATTGCCATTCTCTGGCTATCAGCTCACTTGGTTTACTAGTTAGCCACTCTTGCGGGCGTAAGTAATACTGATATAGGTTAGCTTCTCGGCTACTTGGCTCTGGTTTATAGTTATATTCCCAGCGTGCAAGTGGTGGCATAGACATTAATATAGACTCAGTGCGCCCGCCACTTTGTAATCCAAATAAAGTGCCTCTATCCCATACTAAATTAAACTCAACGTAGCGTCCGCGACGATAAAGCTGAAAATCACGTTGTTGCTCTGTGTATTCGTCATTTTTACGACGTTCAATAATAGGTAAATAAGCATCTAAAAAGCCATTACCCACCGATTGCATAAACGCAAAGCTTTGCTCAAAACCAAGTTCGTTTAAATCGTCAAAAAACAAACCGCCTACTCCGCGAGTCTCATCTCTGTGCTTTAAATAAAAGTACTCGTCGCACCATGTTTTATATTTTGGATAAACTTCACTACCAAATGGCGCACAAATGTCGTGAGCAACTTGATGCCAATGCTGTACGTCTTCTAATACTGGATAAAAAGGAGTGAGATCAAATCCGCCACCAAACCACCATATTGGCTCTTCGCCTTCTTTTTCGGCTATAAAAAAGCGCACATTGGCATGACTTGTTGGTACATGAGGGTTTTTAGGATGAATAACTAACGACACACCACACGCATGAAAGCTGCGCCCTGCAAGCTCTGGCCTGTGTGCTGTTGCCGAACCTGGCATTGAAGCGCCAAACACATGTGAGTAATTAACCCCACCTTGCTCTATCACTGTGCCATTTGTGGTTACACGTGTGCGGCCACCACCGCCCTCTGCTCGTTGCCAGTTATCTTCTATAAATTTAGCACTGCCATCTGCAGCCTCCAAACCTTGGCAAATAGTGTCTTGCAAAGCCATAAAGTATACTTTTACTTGATCTAATAATTCGCTTTGCATATTAACCTCTAAATATTTTGCCAGTCATGGCGTCTTTTATCGTGCTTGGTTGAGTATTGCCACCTAATGGCTCATCAACGTAAAAGCCAACTTGTTCTGCAAATTGTGCTTTAGCTTGCTCAATACTAATGACCGTTTCTTGCCCTGTTAAGTTTGCACTCGTTGATACAAGCGGTTTGCCAAACTCTTGGCATAAACGTTTTACTGTTGGATGGTTAGTTACTCTTACTGCGATAGTATCAAACTGCCCAGTTAACCATTTGGGTGTATTTTTAGAAGCAGGCATAACCCACGTAATTGCAGCAGGCCAACTCGAAAATATATCAGCGCGTTTATCCATAGGTATTTTTGCATCATCTACGTATTTTAATAATTGTCCGTAGTTATCAGCAATTAAAATAAGCCCTTTTTCAACCGGGCGCTGCTTAATAGCTAATAGTGCCTCAACGGCTTGTTGATTATCTGGATCACAACCTAAACCATATACAGCTTCTGTTGGGTATAAAATAACTTCGCCTTGCGTTAAGCATGTTATTGCAGTGGGCGTATTTGAAAGGTCTGACAAAGTAGTCTCCAGATATAATTAAACGTTATTCAGTTGGGGTGAGCTTATGCATGCAGCTTTTTTGTGGGCATTGCAATAATGTGCCGTTTGCCATATTTCTCTCTATGACTATGGGCCAGTTACATTCAGGACACGGGTGTTCAACCGGTTTATTATTAAGTGTGTATTTACAACTTGGATAGCAATCACAAGAATAAAATACTTTACCAAATTTATTACTGCGCGCGACTAAATGACCTTTTTTGCATTTAGGGCAACTTGGCAAAGTGTCTTCGCTTTGTTTTTCTTCATTTTCGTTAGCAATGTAATGGCACTCTGGATAACCCGTACACCCAATAAACATACCGTAGCGCCCATTTTTAACCACCAGCGGTTTGCTGCACTGCGGGCATGCTGAATCTTCAAGAACTTTAATTTCGTTACTATCGTGATGTGCCAACGGCCTAATAAAATCGCATTTGGGATAACTTGCGCATCCTAAAAAAGGGCCTGATTTACTATTGCGGATCACTAACTCTGAACCACACTGTGGGCATATCTCGTATTCTTTTTCGAGGGCGTGCTTGTTCGCCGAGAAAAGCGAATGGTCGATTTTACTCATGGTGATCCTAATAGGTTAGTGAATTTTCGCCTAATATACCCAAACCACTTAAAGATACAAGCAATGCCGTGCTTATCCGTTTAAGTAATTTGAGTACAATTAAGATAATTATCTCTAATGAAGAAGTTCGCTGGGTTCATCAAAAATCAAATCTTCCATTTGCTCATATTCCTCTTCAGAGCCAGGAACATTAAACAAAATAATAAGTACAATCCATTTTAAATCTTCTAGGCTTATGGTTGGTTTATCTAGTGAGGCTAAACAGTCCATTACCATCTCACGAGTTACATTGTTAATTACGCCTATTTGCTCAATAAACATTAAAAAGCCACGACACTCAGCACTGAGCCTTTGGCATTCACTATCGGTAAATATACGCACAGCATCTTTAGGGTTAGTAATAAGATAAGGAGACTCGTCACTGTGTTGTAAATCGGCGAGTTGCTCTAACCAATCGAGTGCTTTAAATATCTCAGGCTTATTAAAGCCCGCGCGCAGTAGCTCATCGGTTAATTCATTTTGCTCTGCAAATATATCCGCTTCGCTATGAATGTAATTTTCAAAAAGATATAAAAGAATATCAAACATATTACCTTCCTGCGCTTAACTTAATATAACCATCTAGGACGCGCTCAATCTGATCGTCTAATTCTAAGTCGAGCAACCTAGCGAGCACTTTGTCTATTGGCCACTGTGCGCGACGTACAATGTCGTCTACGCTGGTGACTTCAAAGCCAATACTATTTAACACCTCGCATTGAGAATTTGCCTGAATAGGCTGCTCTTTGTTACATACATTATTGTCGTAAGTAAAACTCACCTCATCAAGAATGTCAGCCACGTTTTCTACCAGCTTAGCACCTTGCTTTATTAAAAAGTGACTTGCCTGCGCTAACGGATTTTTAATAGAACCCGGTACTGCAAATACCTCTTTATTTTGTTCAAGCGCGTAGCGTACTGTAATTAACGAACCACTTTTAATTTCAGCCTCAACAATAAGCACTCCCAACGATAACCCGGAAATAATACGATTTCGGCGCGGAAAGTTATGCGCATGAGCAGCTGCCCCTGGTAAAAACTCACTCACCAACAGACCGCTTTCTAAAACTTGGTCTGTTAATAGTTTATGGCGTTTAGGATAGTAAATATCAACCCCAGTACCAAGCACCGCTATGGTTTTACCCGTACCAGCAAGAGAGCCCTTATGTGCTGCTCCATCTATTCCCCGTGCCATACCTGAGGTAACTGTAATACCCGCTAAAGTTAACTCGTATGCAAATTCTGATGCTATTTCAAGCCCGGTAGGTGTGGCATTACGACTCCCTACAATTGCAATTTGTGGAGTAGATAATAACGAGACATCTCCCCTACAAAATAGTAATAAAGGTGCACTGGCAATCTGTCGGAGATCTTCTGGATAAAGCGCATCAAAAATACAGACAACGGTAATGCCCTGCTGCGCAATTAGTTGCTCATAATGGCTGACTTGTTGCCAATTGGTGTTGAGTAAATTACTCGCTTGATTAGCGGTTAATCCAAGCTGTAAAAGCTTGTCATGAGATAAGTCGAATAACGACCCAAGGGAATAGTTTGTAGATAGTGCTAAAAGGGTTTTGATACCCAACCCTTTACACATATAAAAGGCAAGCCAGTGGGCTAGCTTGCCAGATGACTGATCCATGCTCTCTCCTAGAGCACCGACTCGCTACTTCTTAATGAATAACTGCAATATCTCCAATGCGAATTGGGTGCTGGTTTTTAGTTATTAATGCATAACTTATTTTGTCATACACTTTAAAGACAATTAGCTCGCCAACTTTTTCTTTAGGCATAGTCCACGTTGTGCTCTCTTCGTCAGACTCACCACCAAATAATTGGCTCACATCAGATAAAAGCTTCTCGTATTTACTAGAATCTTCTGGATAACGAGGGCCACGAGGACCATCAATAACCGTTGGCGATTGACGTTCTAGATCTAATACATGACCCGCTTCTATGTTTTGTTCACTGCCTAAGTTTAGCACTACAACATCCATTGTGCTGAATTCTCTAACTTGTCGTGGGGAAGCAATAATATTCCCTGTTACAGGCTCAGAAGGACGGTGAATATTAAAGTACGCAGGAAGCATTTGACCTTCCATTGCCGGCATTAAAAAATCGCCTTGCTGAATTTCTCGTTTAACAGATTCAACACGTAATGACGAAGGCACGCCATTGTGTTCATCACCCGCTCTAAACGCACGTGCGATACCAACGTAAGATGCACGCGTTGCTAACACTTCACCGGTTAAATCGGTGTAAGGGTCACCTTTATGGTAAATGGCATATGCTTTATGTACTTGTAAGTCGCCTTTAACATATAAAATATGGCCTAACGTTTGTGTTTTAGTATTTTCGTTAGCACCTAAAATATAAGGTTTGCCTTTAATATCGTCACTGTTCATTGCTTGCTCGTAACTGATATAAGGTTTGATCATTTCAAGCGGCAAAGTAGTAATAGCATTACGCCCTTTTGGTGTAATACGACCCTGAGGAGATAGCTTTCTATATCCTTTATTAATCACTAAACGTGGGTTTCCATCTGCATCGTATATCAGCGCTAATGCATCACCGGGGTAAATTAGGTGCGGGTTGTCAATTTGTGGATTCATTTGCCAAAGTTCAGGCCATAGCCAAGGCTCATCTAAATAGATGCCAGAAATATCCCAAAGTGTATCGCCTTTTTTTACAACATACTGTTTTGGTGCATCTTTTTTTATTTTAAGCACGTCAGCAATTGCGGGAAACGCAGCACTTAACGTAAGCATGATTGCAAGTAATGGAGATTTCATTGAGCTTCCTTGTATTGTTTTTTCATTATTATTGCCCAAAACCTGTTAAAGGTGAACGCGAATGGCTAAAATAAGAGCATACAATACCCTAAATTAAGCACAAGTGAAAAAGGTAACTATGGCTAGGTTAGAAGTTTTAAGATTTCCAGATGAACGTTTACGTACTATAGCAAAAGATGTTGCACAAGTTGACGACACAGTACGCCAAATTGTAAAAGACATGCTAGAGACAATGTACGATGAAAATGGCATTGGACTTGCGGCCACGCAAGTAGATATTCATCAACGAATCGTTGTTATTGATGTATCAGAAGAGCGCGACGAGCCACTGGTATTAATTAATCCACAAATCATTAAAAAAGACGGCTCTACCGTTAGCGAAGAAGGCTGTTTATCAGTACCTAACTCGTATGCAAAAGTAGACCGCGCTGAAACAGTAACAGTCGCTGCACTTAACGAAAACGGTGAAGAGTTTGTACTAGATGCAGATGAATTACTGGCTATTTGTATTCAACACGAACTAGATCACCTTCAAGGTAAGCTGTTCATTGACTACTTATCTCCATTAAAGCGCCAACGTATTCGTAAAAAGCTTGAAAAAGAAGCTAAATTTGCAGATTAGTAATAAGTACCTTAGGAAAACTCAGTGACTCAACCATTACGCATTATATTTGCCGGTACGCCGGACTTTGCAGCACGTCATTTACAAGCGCTGATACAAAGCGAACACCAAATAGTGGGTGTATATAGCCAGCCAGATCGCCCTGCAGGTCGTGGTAAAAAATTAAAAGCCAGTGAAGTGAAAGCGCTAGCGCTTGAGCACAACTTACCTGTTTTTCAGCCACAGTCATTAAAAAATGATGAAGCACTAGCAGAGCTAACAAGCTTAAATGCCGACATTATGATTGTTGTAGCGTATGGCTTAATCTTACCTAAAGCTATATTAGAAGCCCCACGTTTGGGTTGTTTAAATGTGCATGGCTCTATATTACCGCGCTGGCGCGGTGCTGCACCTATTCAACGCGCAATTTGGGCAGGCGATGAGCAAACTGGCGTAACAATAATGCAAATGGATGAAGGGCTAGATACCGGCGATATGCTACATGTAAGCCGCTGCCCTATTAGCGCCACCGAAACCAGCGAAAGTTTATATACAAAACTTGCTGAGCTAGGCCCAGACGCGTTGATTGAAACCATTAATAAATTAGCGAATGGTGAGATCACCCCTGAACCTCAAAATGATGAACTTGCTAACTACGCTAAAAAGCTTTCTAAAGAGGAAGCGAATATCGACTGGTCAATGAGTGCGCTGCAAATTGAGCGAAACATTCGCTCTTTTAATCCATGGCCAGTGTGCTTTACCCAAATGGGTGGGCAAACAGTAAAAATTTATCAAGCGCAGGTTGTGCTGCAATCAGGTGATCCTGGGCAAATTTTATCAAGCGATAAAAATGGCGTAGTAGTGGCGTGCGGCGAACACGCTTTATGTATTACGCAATTACAGCCGCAAGGTAAAAAAACAATGGCAATTAACGACTTTTTAAATGGTCGTAGTGACTGGGTTACCCCTGGCACAATATTAGGCGAAAACAATGAGTAATGTTCCAAACGTACGAGCGCTGGCCGCTGAAACTTTATATAACGTAGTTGATAAAGGCGCATCGCTTAATCAAGAACTTCCATTTGCAAGCCAAGGCTTGCCGCCTAAAGATAAAGCGTTGCTACAGCAAATTTGTTATGGCGTTTTACGCTACTTACCGAGCCTTGAAAATTACTGCCAACACTTAGTAGAGCAGCCATTAAAAGGTAAACGTAGAATATTTCAGTTTTTATTATACGTAGGTATTTATCAACTGCAGCATATGCGCGTACCACCACATGCTGCAATTTCAGAAACTGTAAACGCACTGGCTCAACTGCGCGCTTTAGGATTAAAAGGGCTGATAAACGCCATTTTACGTAGTTTTCAGCGCCAACAAGCAGAGCTTGAAGAAAAAGCGAAGCTTATTCCGGTATGTTTATACAACCATCCAAATTGGTTTATTAAACAGGTGCAAACAGCCTACCCAGATAGCTGGGAAGCACTACTTGAAGAAAACCAGCAACAAGCGCCAATGTGGCTTCGTGTAAACCAAGCACAATTTAGCACGCAAGAATACAGCGAAATGCTTAGCGCTAACGATATTGAACACACCTTAAACCCTGACTTTATTGATGGGATTAAGCTTGCCAAACCACGTGATGTATTTTCGTTGCCTGAGTTTGATACAGGTGCATGTTCAGTACAAGATGCTGCAGCACAGTTGGCAGCCCGCTTTTTAGAACCTAAAGCAGATGACTATATTTTAGATGCCTGTGCAGCACCTGGCGGAAAAACGTGTCATATATTAGAGCTTGCTGATGCTGATGTACTTGCACTTGATAGCGACTCAACTCGCCTTGAACGCGTTAAGCAAAACTTAACTCGTATTGGCTTAGGTGCAGACCTACAATGTGGCGACGCATCACAACCACATACTTGGTGGGACGAAAAATTATTTGATCGTATTTTGCTTGATGTGCCTTGTTCAGCCACTGGCGTAATTCGCCGTCACCCTGATATAAAATGGTTACGTCGCGCATCAGATATCGAAGACTTATCTAAGTTACAAAACGATATTCTTGATAGCATTTGGCCACTGTTAAAACCAGGTGGCACATTGGTATATGCTACGTGTTCGGTTCTTCCACAAGAAAACCAACAGCAAGTTGCTAAGTTTTTAGCTAATAACGATGATGTAGAACATATACCTCTACACGAAAATGATACCGTAACAACTCCAGGTTTGCAGTTACTGCCCGGTGAAAGTGATGGATTTTATTACGCTAAGCTAGTTAAAAAAGCCTAATAGCCGTACACTAAATAGTTAGCCATTTATGAAACATTAAATGGCTATTTTTTTAATTAAATTATGATCAATACCACGGGTAAATAATGAAAATAATTATACTCGGTGCCGGGCAAGTTGGTGCTACGCTTGCTGAAAACTTAGTTGGCGAACAAAACGAAATTACCGTTGTTGATATAGACGGTAACCGATTACGTGAACTTCAAGATAAGTACGACTTACAAGGGGTTATGGGCCACAGCGCGCACCCTGATGTATTACGCCGTGCAGGCGCTGAAGATGCCGATATGATTATAGCGGTAACCAGTTCAGATGAAGTGAACATGGTTGCATGCCAAGTGGCGTACAGTATTTTTAAAACGCCCACTAAAATTGCCCGCATTCGCTCAGAGCAATATTTAAAATACCGCGAAAAACTATTTCAAAACGATGATTTACCAATCGATCATTACATTGCTCCCGAAGCACTGGTCACTAAGTATATTCGCCGTCTAATTGACTACCCTGGTGCTCTGCAAGTATTGCAGTTTGCTGATGGCATGCTCTCGTTAGTAGCCGTAAAAGCTTACTATGGGGGTTTATTAGTAGGTTATGCGTTATCTGCACTTAAAGAACATATTCCTAATGTAGAAACTCGTGTTGCCGCTATTTATCGTCAAGGTAAAGCAATCAAACCACTGGGTACCACCGTTATTGAAGCCGATGACGAAGTATTCTTTATTGCCGCTACAAAACATATACGCGCAGTAATGAACGAGCTACAAAAACTTGAGCGTTCGTACAAAAAAATTATGATAGCTGGTGGCGGTAACATTGGGGCAGGCCTTGCCCGCTCACTTGAAAAAAACCACACCGTTAAACTAATTGAACGCAGTAAAGAACGTGCCGAGCAACTCTCAGAAATGCTCGATAACACGGTCGTTTTTTGTGGTGACGCATCTGATCAAGAACTGCTCTCAGAAGAACATATTGAACAAGTCGATGTATTTATTGCTGTAACCAACGACGATGAAGCAAACATTATGTCGGCCATGCTTGCAAAACGTATGGGCGCACAAAAAACCATGGTACTTATTCAACGTGGAGCTTACGTTGATTTGGTACAAGGCGGCGAAATAGACATTGCCATATCGCCACAACAAGCAACTATATCAGCGTTATTAACGCACGTACGCCGTGGTGATATTGTTAACGTGTATTCACTGCGTAAAGGCGCAGCAGAAGCCATTGAAGCGGTTGCTCATGGTGATGAAAACACATCTAAAGTGGTTGGTCGTGCGATTGCCGACATAAAACTTCCTGCAGGTACAACCATTGGGGCAATAGTACGTAATGACGATGTGCTGATAGCTCACGATGATACAATTATTATGTCGGGCGATCATGTCATCATGTTTTTAATCGACAAAAAACACATTACCGTTGTAGAAAAACTATTCCAAGTAAGTGCTATATTCCTTTAACTAGTTACTCTAATTAGTTAATTTAATACACAAAAAAGCCGCTGACTAAGGCGGCTTTAATGGAGTATGCTTAAATATTGATTACTGTACTTTTGAAAACTCTTCTTTAGAGATTTCACCATTACCATCAGTATCCAAATCATCAAAAATCTTTACAAGCTGAGGGTTAACCTTTGCTTCTTCCATTGTAATAGCACCGTTACCGTCTGCATCAAAAGAGGCAAAATCTACTGCTGCATATGCTGCTGATGAAGATGCTAAAACGATAACTGCAAGTGTTGTATTTAATGTTTTCATAATAATATTCCTAGTAATATGGGAAGTCCTTTTCAAAGATCCCTGACTGTGAAAAATGTTTAATCTGAAAAGATTAATTAGTAATTAGTAATTAGTAATTAGTAATTAGCGAATTCTTCTTTAGAAAGCTCGCCGCTACCGTCGGTATCTAGCTCAATAAATTCAGCCATTAAATCAGTATCGACTGCCGCTTCGCTTGGGCTAATTGTGCCGCTACCATCGATATCAAGACTGTCAAAATCTGATGCTGCAAATGCAGCGGAAGAAGATGCTAGTACTATAAGTGCTAATGCTTTATTTAAATGTTTCATAACTTAATCCTTCAATGTTCTATCAAAAAAATTGCTTCGTTTAACTTAAAACGTAATTTTTCACTTCCTTGTTATCCTCTTTCGTAAGCTCCCTTGCCTACTTAGGTGTCTTTGGCAACTCAGGATAAATACTTTTTAATTAAGCTTCTGAAAATTCTTCTTTTGATAACTCACCATTTTGGTCAGTATCAAGCTCAGAAAACATGCTCATTAGCTTTGCATCTACTGATGCTTCTGCTTGGCTAATTGTGCCACTGCCGTCTACATCCAGTGTGTCAAAATCTGTTGCAGCAAAAGCGGCTGAAGAAGATGCAATAGCGATAAGTGCTAAAGTTTTATTAATGCTTTTCATAATATGTATCCTTCAAATTTATGTGTGTGCGATTAAGTATTTCACTTTGAATCACGATTTCGTTCAGTACACTTAGACTATTACAACTTAGATGCCAACATTTAAAAGCTATTAATTTTCAATGAGTTAAATATAAAACGTACAACAAGAAGGCATTTTTAGAATAGTTATTGTTGCCCTTTAGCAACACGTTTTAAATGGTCTACATTAAAACCTTTAAAAACATATAGTTATGTTTATATAAAAAGATACATTTTTAAATGTATGGTTTTAAAAGGAGGGATTTAAAAGAATAATTGAGATAAATTTTAACGAGGTAGCTTTAATAACAAAAATAAGCTGTAAAAAATAATACGTAATCAGTTGTTTTATTTAAATAATAATTTTAATTATGAAAGAGAAAAAAAACATTTTATAAATACTGACGTAAAATGCCTTTTTGTTGCAAATAAGCGAAAAGCTACTTATTCAACGGTAGGCTCAAGCGCAGAAGGGTCTATAAAATGCTCTTTCATAAAGGCTTTCATTTCATCCTCGCTTGCTAGTAACTTAATTCCACAGTACACACCGGCGGCATGCTCTTTAACACTGCAAATTTCACCTTCAAAATCTTTATCACTGCTATTAAGTACGACAGTGCATTGCATATCTTTAATACTTTCAACTTGCTGATCGCCTCTAATATCAAACATTACACCAGTGAGTGAAATGTCTTTAATAAGGCCTTCAAGTACCCTATCGTCACTTAGCTTTAGCTTTGCAGGTAATAAGGTAGGTATGCGTGTTTGTGAGCGTAGCGCAAATAACTGCACTTGCTTTGGAAAGTTTATAAACACGAGTTTAGCGGGATGAGAGGCTACCGACATAATTTGCTGGCGAAACGCAATAACTTGCCCACCACTACCTTCAATAAGCGCTCTTACAACAACCATTACGCCATCACGTAAATAGTCACTCGCCACAGGTAAACGCTTTGCATTGGGATAATTTAAAATAATAAACTGTTTATCGAGTAAACCAACTAATTCAGTTTTAACACGCTTACTGCTTGTAGGTGTTAATATTTCTAGGTCGACTAAGCTGCCTACACTTATATGCTTTAGCTTTTCTAAATTTGTTGGCATATCCCTTTCCCAATAGTTCGTAATTTAAAACTTAAGCCGCTCGTTTATCCACGCCAAAATGTAGGCGTAAATAACACTAATAAAGTAAATATTTCTAAACGACCAAACACCATTGCAATGGTAAGCAACCATTTAGCACCATCGGTTATAGCGCCATAATGCGATGCTACATCCCCCAGACCTGGACCTAAGTTATTTAAACAAGCCGCAGTGGCTGAGAACGCAGTTATGTTATCCATACCCGTGCCCATAAGCGCTAGCATAATAATAATAAACACTAATGCATACGCAGAGAAAAACCCCCACACAGCTTCTACTACTTTGTCTGGCAACGCCTTTCGACCCAGCTTGATTGAATATATAGCCCGTGGGTGCACCAAACGATTAAGCTCACGCACACCCTGCAAGTACAGTAAGAACACGCGCACTACTTTCATACCACCACCAGTAGAACCCGCACAGCCACCAATAAAGCTCGAAAATATAAGTAAAATAGGTAAAAACAAAGGCCATGTTGAAAAGTTATCAGTAGCAAAGCCTGCTGTTGTACTCATAGAAACAGCCTGAAATAACGCCTGATCGAGGGTTTCATCGCCATTAGCAAATATTTCGTTAGAGGAAAGTACGGTAAAACAAATAACCACCAGCGCTAATTGAATACACAAAAACACCTTAAACTCAGGGTCTCGAATATAAACTTGTATGTTACGACTGGCTACTGCAGCGTAGTGCAGGGAGAAGTTAACAGCGGCAATAATTAAAAAGAACACACAAATAAAGTTAATTACAGGGCTGTCAAAGTGCCCCATGGAAGCATCGTAAGTAGAAAAACCACCTATCGCGACCGTTGAGAATGCATGACATATCGCATCAAACCACTCCATCCCGGCTGCCCAATAAGCCAGCATACAAGCAATAGTCAGTGACACATAAATATACCAAAGGTGCTTTGCTGTATCGGCAATTCGCGGGGTCATTTTGGAATCTTTTACAGGCCCAGGTATTTCAGCGCGATATAACTGCATACCACCAACACCTAGCATGGGGAGTATAGCGACAGCGAGTACGATTATACCCATACCGCCAAACCACTGGAGTTGCTGGCGATAAAACAACACCGACTTGGGTAAGTACTCAATACCGGTAAGTACTGTAGCGCCGGTGGTTGTTAAGCCAGAGAATGCTTCAAACACCGCATCGGCGAGCGATAAATTAGGTTCTTGTAAAAATATAAGCGGCAAGGACGCAAACGCCCCAAGTACCAGCCAAAACAAAACAACAATTAAAAAGCCTTCACGTGCTTTTAAGTCACCGTTTTCATGGCGGTTTGGGTAATAAGCCATCATGCCAATAACAACACTAAAGATAAATGCTAAAACAAAAGGAACACCACCACCGTCTTTATATATTAAAGACACCAGTGCCGGAGGCACCATGGTAATACTAAACAGCGCAACAAGTTGGCCAAGAATTTTTATGATGGTACGAAATTGCATTTAGCTTGTCGCTTTTATTATTAGTAAATTCAGGCTGAGTAGTATCAACCAAATTAAATAGGGTCAGTATGCATTACATGCAATTTGTGTAGGTTATTACTCTTTAATAGTTAACTCAACTGCGCCGTGACTTAAATCAAAAATATCTTTGATTGCTTGCTGAGCTTCGCGGCTATCTATTGTAATCACCCATTCAATATTAGCAGTAAATTGCTTATCAATATTAAGCACTTGATACTTTGTTTTTAATAACTGCTCAATCGCACCTTGCATGCTGTACTCACTACTCCCAGTAATTTCAACACTGGGAACTTTAAGTACCGTTTGCAATTTTACTAATGCATTATTTAATGAGCCACCATAAGCACGTACTAACCCGCCCGTGCCTAATTTTATGCCGCCAAAGTAACGTGTAACAACAGCTGTGATTTCGCCAAGGCCTGAACCCACCAGCACATTTAACATAGGTTTTCCTGCAGTGCCATTTGGTTCACCATCGTCCGAAAAACCATAAACATGGCTGCCACCGGGGTTGCCTGCCACATGTGCCCAGCAGTTATGACGCGCATCGCTATACTTTTCTTCAATGCTTTTAATAAATGCTTTAGCTGAATTTAAATCGGGGGTATGTGCAATGTGAACTATAAACGTACTTTTTTTAATTTCTTCTTGATGAAAAACGTCAGCAGCGGGATATTTATATTCAGACATATTTTAAACTTGTAAAAAGGGGGCCAAAAGGCCCCTTTAAATAATGTACGTATTTTAACGTGTATAAACTAATTAGTGTTAACTAGAATTAATCGAGCGCTAAATCTCGTGTCATATTCTCTAAGCTATCTTCGTGAACAATAATGTTATCTTCAATACGAATACCGCCAAATGGTTTAAATGACTCAACCTTTTCCCAATTAATAAATTGCTTATTATCGGTTTGCGCTAAATCACCAAGCAGTGAATCAATAAAATATAAACCTGGTTCAATGGTAAACACTTGGTTTTTTTCAATCAGGCGAGTACAACGCAAGAACGGATGCCCTTCAGGCGATGGCTGATGTGTGCCCTTTTCGTCACTCATAAAACCACCCATATCATGCACTTGTAAACCTAGGTGATGCCCTAGTCCATGCGGGAAGAAAGTAGAGGTAATTTTACGCTCAACAATTTCCTCAGCGGGTAGGTTAACAATTTTAAAGTCATTGAGTATTTGTGCAATACGGTTATGGCATTCAACGTGTAAATCACCATAAAGCATACCCGGCTTTAAACCTTTACCTAACTCGATTTGTTGAACCGTCATCGCTTGTACAAGCTCAGCAAACTCACCCTGCTTTTTAAAATCATACGTACGAGTAATATCAGCGGCATAACCATTAAAGTTTGCACCAGCATCAATTAAAAATGAGTTATGAGTGTGTGGCGCTTTTGGATCAAAGTGCGTGTAATGCAAAATAGCGCAGTTTTCGTTAAGTGCAACAATGTTGCCGTACGGCATTTCATTTTCGCTTTGACGTGTTGCCATTAAGTACGCTTGCTGAATATCGAACTCGCTACCACCATTAAAAAATGTGTCGCGTGCGGCTTTATGCCCATCTACTGCAATGCGGTTAGCGTTGCGTAAACATTCAAGTTCGTACTGCGTTTTATAAGCGCGATGGTAATGAAAATAGTTAAGTACAGGCTCAGGGTTCATAATACTAAAACCAAGTGCTTGCGCTACTTCAATATATTCGCCCATGTAAGCGTATTTAGCTTTGTCGTATGGTAATAACTTTTCAACTTGATCAGGCTGAAGTAATAGCTCTATATCAAAGTACTCAGCCCAAAAGTCACGAGGCTCGTCTGGTACTTTATGCCAAAAATCTACCGGACGATAAAATATTAGTTTTGGTTTGTCGCTGCCATTTACCACAATCCAGCAATGAGGATTATCAATAACCGGTAACCACGCTTTAAACTGTGGATTAACTTTAAATGGATAATACATATCATCTAAAAACTGGCGCTTAGCTTGGCCTGAATGAATTACTAATCCTTCTAACCCTTCGCTATTACAAATTGTACGAGTACGCTGTTGCAGTGTTGCAATATGTTCGGCGTATAAAACGGCTAATTTATCCATTGTTAATCCATCTGTTAAATTTAACTTGCTCTGAGTCTACCACTTAAACACTAAGCGCTCAAAAAAGGGGGATATTTAACATGTAAACATCCCCCTTATTAATACCTATCGTGTTAAGTTATTGGTCGATTGGTATCATATATTCAACCGCCCATTTTCATTTCGAGTAGCGGCGCTAATACATTACCTTCTCGGCCCATTCTTGTATGGTAAACCTGCCTGTACGCAAATACATTTTTTACGTAATCGCGGGTTTCGCGATACGGAATAAGCTCTACCCATAACTCAGCCGGAATAGCGTCATCAGGTAACCAACGCTTTATACGGTGATAACCCGCATTATAAGAAGCTGTTGCCAGCACCTCATTGCCATGGTTTTTCTTTTTTAAGTACTGTAAGTAACTCGTACCCAACCTAATATTTGTTTTAGGTTGATATAAACGACTACTTGTCACACTGCCTTTATTTACATACTCAGCAGTACTAGGTAATAACTGCATTAAACCACGTGCATTAGCATGCGAGCGTGCATCTGGCGCAAAAGAGCTTTCGCGCCTTGCGATAGCAATACTCCAGGCAACATCTATCTTGCTACGTTTACTGTAGCGCTCAAAAACATCTTGAAACGCAAACGGAAAACGTTGCTCTACGTTATCCCACGCTTTAATTTTTGCTAAAGTAAAAATAGTACTGTCGTGCCAACCTAAATCGGTAGATAGTTGTGATGCTGCTAGCTTTTCTTCATCGCTAGACGTATCCGTTAAATAATTCCACTCACGGCGCGCCGACGTAAAGCGCTCAATATCATAAAGTGCTTTTGCACGCTTAAAGCCAGGTGCATTACTTACTTTATCTACAAGCACCTTATCGACTGCTAAAGGTTGATTATTTAAATCAACGGGCAAACCTAAACGTGCTGCTGCTAAAAAGCCGTAATAATCACGATTAGCCGCTACTTTTTTCCAAATATCGTCTGCTTTTTGTTGCTCGCCACGTTTAGCATAGCTATAAGCTAACCAATATTGCTGGCCAAGGCTTAAATCCTCTTTTCCTGTAAAAAACGCAGCAATCCCTTCCCAATCTTGGGTTTTGAGCATATTGCCCAGTTGCCATTGAATAAGCTTGCTGTCTAATCGCTCTTTCGGCACTTTATTTAGCCAAAAGCTCGCTTGCTTATGCCCGCTTGAAGCAAGTGACAACGCAAAGGTGTAATACACGTCAGCTTTATCTTCATCACTATACTTAAATATTTTTTCTAGTTTTTCCCATGCTTTTAAAGCAAGCTCTTTATCGCGCCAAACCAAACGCTTAACACCATAAATTGCTATTTGGCCTTCTTTAGCCGACTTGTTTTTATATCGATATAATCCAGCTGCCGTGCTTGGATCTTTTCGCACTTTTAAATATAAGTCAGCTAAGTAACGATCCTTACTTGGCAATAAAGTTTTTAAGTAAGGTAATAAGCTTTGCGTCCCGCCTTGTGCAGCAAGTGTTACACGCTTCCAAACCGTTTCTTCTTTCATGTAGCCTTTTTTACGCCACGTAGAAAACAAACTATCACAGCCATTAGGTTGCGATTTACCAACGGCCCATAAGTCGGTCACCTGATTTAGAATCGCCTTTTCAGGCGCGCCCAAGTCGAGCTGAAAATCTAAATAAGTACAGGTAAGCCCAGTATTAGAAGTTTCACGGTAGTTGCGTATATACGCCGCTTTTTCATTGTTCTCTTTTAAATACTCCAACCACGCTTTGCGCACCGGCCACTCAAGCGGTGTATGCTGATATATATTTAAATAGTCTTCTATCTCTGCCTGATGCTTAATACTCGGGTGACGTTGCCAATATGTTTTTTCAACATACGGTTTTAACGGATGATTTAGGTTACTAACCGCTTGTTTAAAGTCTTGGTAACTTCCATACCTTACTTTTTTTTCGGCATCTAAAAAGGCATCGTTATCGATACTTGCCTCGGCAGAGTGAAGAGGGAAAATGAATGCAGCTGCCGCAACACTTAGTAAATATTTTTTCATAATGTCCTTTAATAAAAATTAAAGTAGTGAATAAAAACTTTTCAACCACCTTAGCACCAAACCAGCTATATTTTAACCAGTCGATTGTAACCGAGTTAAATTTTTCGTTGCATTTTTAATTTAAAGCAAGCACACTGATTGAAATGCAAACTCATCGTACCAGTCTTAGTTCGTCAACTAGGGAGAATAATAATGTTATATAAAAGCGATTCCTTTGAAGTTAGCTTCCTAAAGGAAAACATCGCCGAGTTTAAGTTTTGTGTTGCAGGTTCTGTAAACACATTATCTCAAAAAACTCTTTCAGATTGCGCAGCAGCATTAAAAGAATTAGCTGCCAATACTGATATCAAAGGCATGATTTTTACCAGTGATAAAGACCACTTTATTATTGGTGCCGATATCTTCGAATTTTTACCTACATTTACTAAACCTGAAGAAGAATTAGTAGTGTGGATCAAAAACGCAACCGACGTTTTTGATGCAATCGAAGATTTACCATTCCCAACTCTAAGCGCTATAAACGGTATGGCACTTGGCGGTGGTTGTGAGTGGGCACTTGCTACCGATTATCGTGTGGCAAGCGAAACAGCTAAAATGGGCCTACCAGAAGTTAAACTTGGCATAATGCCTGGTTTTGGTGGCACAGTGCGCTTACCACGTATCATTGGCGCCGATAACGCGATGATGTGGATTACCTCAGGCGCAGAAAACCGCGCAGCAGATGCCCTTAAAGTAGGTGCGTTTGACGCGGTAGTTAGTGCTGACAAACTTTTAGAGTCAAGTGTATCAACACTTGAGCTGGCGATTGCTGGCAAGCTAGATTGGCAAGCAAAACGTAACGTAAAACTACAGCCACTTAAATTAAACCGTGTTGAGCAAGGCATGAGCTTTGCTATGGCAGAAGGTATGGTAATGGGTAAAACCAAAGGCCACTATCCTGCACCGGTTATGGCTGTACGTACTATTAAAGCAGCGGCAAACTGTACTCGCGATGAAGCAATGGCAATCGAAAACGCTAACTTTGCTAAATTAGCACGTACACCTGAAGCAGCTGCACAGACAGGTATATTCCTAGCTGACCAATACATTAAAGGTAAAGCACGTAAATTTGCTAAACAAAGCGATGTAGAAATTAAACAAGCCGCTGTATTAGGTGCTGGTATTATGGGTGGCGGTATTGCATACCAGTCTGCTTATAAAGGCACACCTATTATAATGAAAGACATCCAACAAGATGCGCTTGATTTAGGTATGGGTGAAGCGTCTAAGTTATTAGGCGCAAAAGTTAAGCGTGGCCACATGCCAATGGAAAAAATGTTGGCAACACTTAGCAAAATTAAGCCAACACTTAACGCGTCAGACCTACAAAGTGCCAACATTATTGTTGAAGCCGTTGTAGAAAACCCTAAAGTTAAGCAAGCAGTACTCGCTGATCTTGAAAAGACCATGCCAGAAGGTACGGTACTTACTTCAAACACATCAACTATTTGTATTGATTTATTAGCAGAAGCACTCGATAAACCAGAAAACTTCTGTGGTATGCACTTTTTCAATCCAGTGCCCAAAATGCCATTAGT
Source organism: Pseudoalteromonas sp. c7(2019) (assembly GCF_011378625.1). NCBI lineage: Bacteria > Pseudomonadati > Pseudomonadota > Gammaproteobacteria > Alteromonadales > Pseudoalteromonadaceae > Pseudoalteromonas > Pseudoalteromonas sp. c7(2019). Next base: position 18,690 of record NZ_WTKS01000020.1, read on the forward strand.
AGAAATTATCCGTGGTGCTAAAACGTCAGATAAAACAATTAATGCAGTAGTCGATTACGCGCTTAAATTAGGTAAATCGCCAATTGTTGTTAATGATTGCCCAGGCTTCTTTGTAAACCGTGTTTTATTCCCTTACTTTGCAGGTTTTAGCAAATTAGTGGTTGAAGGCGCTAACTTTGCAAAAGTAGATAAAGTAATGGAAAACGTATTTGGCTGGCCTATGGGTCCGGCTTACCTACTTGATGTTGTAGGTATTGATACAGCGTTCCATTGTACTGGCGTAATGGCCGACGGTTTCCCTGAACGTATGGCGCGTGCTGATAAAGACCCTGTGACTATTTTTGCCAACGAAAAACGTTTTGGTCAAAAGAACAAAGCCGGTTTTTACAAATACGAAACAGATCGTCGCGGTCGTCTTAAAAAGTCTCATGACGAGACAGCAGTTGAGCTACTAAGCCCAATTACAGACGCACCAAAAGAATTTGATAAACAAGAAATCATCGACCGTTGTATGATTCCAATGATCAACGAAGTGCTACTGTGTTTGCAAGAAGGCATTGTTGCCTCTGCGCAAGAAGCAGATATGGCATTAGTTTACGGTGTTGGTTTCCCTCCATTTAGAGGCGGCGCGTTCCGTTACTTAGATCAAACTGGTTTAGCTAACTTTGTTGCAGCAGCAGACAAATACGCTCACCTAGGTGCGATTTACCAAGTATCTGAGCAAACTCGCAAGTGGGCCGAAGAAGGTCGTGTTTTCTATAAGGTGGAAGGTTAATATCATGAATAATCCAGTAATTGTAGATTGTATCCGCACACCAATGGGTCGCTCTAAAAGTGGTGTATTCAAACATAAACGTGCTGAAGACTTAAGCGCACATTTAATGAAAGGCTTACTTGATCGCAACCCAGCAGTTGATCCAGCATCAATTGACGATATTTATTGGGGTTGTGTACAGCAAACATTAGAGCAAGGTTTTAACGTAGCACGTAACGCAGCATTACTTGCCGGTATCCCACACAGCGTACCAGCTGTAACGGTTAACCGTTTATGTGGCTCGTCTATGCAAGCATTGCATGACGCAGCACGCGCAATAATGACAGGCGCTGGCGACACTTACCTAATTGGTGGTGTTGAGCACATGGGTCACGTACCTATGACTCACGGCAACGACTTTCACCCAGGCCTTGCAACAACGATTGCACAAGCATCGGGCTCAATGGGTTTAACAGCAGAATACCTTGCAACGCTTCATGGCATTAGCCGTGAGCAACAAGATGAATTTGCTTACCGCTCACATCAACGTGCACAAGCGGCAACTGTTGAAGGCCGTTTTCGTCGCGAAATTTTAGCAATGGAAGGTCACGCAGCAGATGGTTCTCTTATATTAGTTGAAGACGACGAAGTAATTCGCCCAGAAACAACAGTAGAAGGCCTATCAAAGCTTCGCCCTGTATTTAATCCTGCATCGGGCACGGTAACAGCCGGTACGTCTTCTGCACTTTCTGACGGCGCATCTGCAATGTTAGTAATGAGCGAAGAAAAAGCAAAAGAACTTGGCTTACCAATTCGTGCGCGCATTAAAGCAATGGCAGTCGCTGGTTGCGATCCATCAATTATGGGTTACGGCCCAGTACCAGCAAGTAAAAAAGCACTTGCTCAAGCCGGTATTACAATTGATGACCTAGGCGTAGTAGAACTTAACGAAGCCTTTGCAGCACAATCATTACCTGTAATGAAAGATTTAGGGTTAATGGATGTTGTTGACGAAAAAGTGAATTTAAATGGCGGCGCAATCGCACTTGGTCACCCTCTGGGTTGTTCGGGTTCGCGTATTAGCACATCGCTTATTCACTTAATGGAAGACAAAAATGTACGATACGGTTTAGCAACTATGTGTATTGGTTTAGGCCAAGGCATTGCCACTGTATTTGAACGTGTTCAAGACTAATTAGTTTTAAACATGTAAAACCATCTTGGTGATTAAAAAGGCGGACTGATTTTATTCAGTTCGCCTTTTTTATTAGCTTTAATTAAGTGAAAACGACCCTTTATCAAACAAGCATGTAACAGCGTAATTATGTGATCGGGCGTATTATTAAATAAAGTCTTTTGCAGCAATAAAGTTTCAAATAATATGGGCATATTAAGATAAGTAAAATAGTTAAATTACACTTAAAATTGCGTTAAACTCCCAAACTTATTAATTGCTATACCTAAGCACTCGCGTACACAGCAATCACTTTAATTAAACAGGCCAATTTATTATGAGCTTTGATAATCCCGATCACCAATTAGATGCCATAGGCCTTCGCTGCCCAGAGCCAGTAATGATGGTACGTGCTGCTATTCGTAAAATGAGTGATGGTGAAACGTTATTAATAACTGCTGATGACCCGTCAACAACTCGCGACATTCCGAGTTTTTGTACGTTTATGGATCACACGCTGGTGGCTAAAGATGCAGAAGAAGCACCGTATAGATATGTGGTTAAGAAAGGGCTTTAAAATAACGTAGGTTGGGTTGAGTTTTACGAAACCCAACGTATCTTATAATAATCGAAATAATTTCACTCATCGTATATATCGTTTAACTTATTATCACTCCCTCAATTACTCGGTAATTTTGAATCTTTGACATATCGATGAAAACTCGAAAAAGGCCAATTACTGACTTTAGAAACATATTTATGTTTCACAGGGTTGTAGTGGATATAATTAATATGGTTATTTAAGTCTTCTTCATCTCTAATTTTATGCTCCCAATAACGGCGCTGCCAAATTCCACGCTCTCCCTTCGCTATTCGACTTTTATTACAAAATTCTGTTGCTGGAAGCTCTCGAGAAAAGCCTGATTTTATAAGCCGCCAACGCATTGCGTAATTATTATCGCCTTTTGGTAATTGCCAAATAACATGAAGGTGATCAGGCATGATAACGATTGCAATCGTCTTTATTGGATGCTTTTTTGCCACCTTTGAATACACACGACGTAATAACTCTATATTTTCCACGAGTAAATGCTGAGATCTATCTTCTAAATTTACCGTAAAAAAATAACATGCGCCCGCCTCTAACATACGTTTATAACGCATATTTTTACCTATAAAATAAACAGATAAATAAGAGTATAGATTAGTTTTGTTAATTGTAATCAAGGCAAGTTTAAGTCAAACTTATCCATGATATTGTTGCATACTTATAAAACTAGTTTCTGGCGTAGGTTGGGTTGAGTTTTACGAAACCCAACGTATTTAATAACCACCAAAATAGTTTTATGCGCCACACATGTTGGGTTTCGTTTCACTCTACCCAACCTACGAACCCCCCTTGGTGTTAATGTTGAATAAACACTACAACGTCCTTGTCACAAATCCATTAATTCACTCGGGCTGCTTTAAAAATACAGCTATCACTTCTTCGTTATCGTCACTTGTGGCTTGTCGTAGTCACTGTAATCAATACTTACTATGTATGTGCCTTTGATTGCTGGTGTGAAACTAAAGTAGTTATAAATAGTATTACAGTCTGCGATAGCTGGCTGGCCGAGTGTTAGGCTTTGTCCTGCTGGTTGTGCATCGCTGTAACCACAGTTGTAGCCTTCACTAAAATCGGCATCGGCTATTTTAAATTCGTACACTTTACCAGACGTACTAAATTTAACTTGCGCTTGATAAAGCGCGGGTCCAACTGGCCCAAACTGATACTGGGGTTCTGCATCCCACAGTGTAAAGTCGCCACGTAAGTAAATTGTGCGGTCAAGCTCTTGCTGTGGCAATACATCGTTAATCGAAATTTGGCTTGTACAGGCAGTAAGTAAACCAGCAATTGCTAAAGTTAAAATTCGTTTCATAGAAATCATCAATGGGGTTTCCTTTGCATACAGTGAAAACTAAAAAGCCAGCAAAACGCTGGCTTTCAAAATTGCTAATCGGTGTTATTTTTGTAAAACAGAAATATCTGCAATACCTAAAAACAATCCGCTTAACTGGCTTAGCAGCGCAAGACGATTTTGCTTAACAGCTTCATCGTCGGCCATAACCATTACGTTGTCAAAAAAGTTATCAACACTTTCGCGAATACCTGCCAATTGGCTTAATGCTTCTTGGTAGTTTCCATCTGCGTAAAGTGGTGCAAGGTCAGTGGCAAATTTTGCTACTTGTGATGCTAATACTTTTTCAGCGTCGTCGCTTAATAAGCTCTCATCAACACTACCTTGGCTGGTAATGTCGTTTTTAGCCAGAATATTACCTACACGCTTATTAGCTGCTGCAAGCGCTTCTGCTGCGTCTAATGTACGGAAGTGGCTTACGGCTTTAACACGGCGATCAAAATCAACAGGTTTAGTCGGACGACGTGCAAGCACTGCTTGAATTACGTCTACTTCAATACCTTCGTCTTGATACCAAGCACGGAAGCGCCCTAGCATAAATTCAAATACGTCAGTTGATACATTTAAGTTAGTTAACTTGTCGCCAAACAATGTTTGCGATTTAGCTACTAGGTCTAAAATATCAAGTGGTAGTTCTTTTTCTACCATAATGCGAAGTGCACCAATAGCAGCACGACGAAGAGCAAATGGGTCTTTGTCACCTTTAGGTGCCTGGCCTATACCAAAAATACCCACCAGCGTATCAAACTTATCAGCAATAGCTACTGCACAGCTAATTAAATTTGTAGGTAAGTTGTCGCCTGCAAAGCGTGGCATGTACTGCTCGTTTTGCGCTACGGCTACATCTTCGGCTTCACCATCGTGGCGAGCGTAATGCATTCCCATTACACCTTGCACGTCGGTAAATTCCATTACCATTTCAGTCATTAGGTCAGTTTTACTTAATAAGCCTGCACGCTGTGCTAGTACTTTATCAGCACCTAATTGCTCAGCAATGTAACCCGCAAGTTCACTAATACGCTGAGACTTATCTTTAAGCGTACCAAGTTGCTTTTGGAACAATACGCTATCAAGCGATTCTAATCGGCTTTCTAGAGTTTTCTTTTTATCTGTTTCAAAGAAGAACTGTGCATCGGCTAAACGCGGGCGCACTACTTTTTCGTTACCAGAAATAACCACACTTGGATCTTTACTTTCTATGTTAGATACAAACAAAAATTTATTTAAAAGTTTGCCGTTTTGATCTAATAACGGGAAGTATTTTTGATCGTCTTTCATGGTATAGATTAACGCTTCGGCTGGTACATCTAAAAATGCTTCTTCAAATGTTGCCGTTAAAGTAACTGGCCACTCTACAAGTGATGTTACTTCTTCTAGTAAATCTTCATCCATAGCAACAATAGCGTTAACTGCTTTTGCAGCTTCTTCTATTTGTGTACGAATTTGCGCTTTACGTTGTTCGTAATCAGCAATAACGTAGGCAGATTTAAGTACGTCAAAAACGTCATCTGCATGGTTTATACTAATTTTTTCTGGGTGGTGAAAACGATGACCCTGAAGCTGGTTAGTTATTTTCTTACCAAGGATCTCACCTTCAAGTAACTCATCACCAAACAAAATAGTTACCGTATGCACAGGACGAATAAATTGTGTTTTATTCGCGCCCCAACGCATTGGTTTAGGAATTGGTAATTTAGCCAACGCTTTAGTAATTGCACCTGTCATTAGCGTTTTAGTTTCTTGCCCTGCTACTTTAGCAATGTGCAATAACCATGCGCCTTTGTCTGTTTCGAGTGTTTGTGCATCTTTTACTTCAATACCACAACCACGTGCCCAACCCATTGCTGCTTTTGTTGGGTTACCGTCACCGTCAAATGCAGCTTTAGTTGCTGGGCCGCGTTTTTCAACTTCTTTGTCTTGTTGCTTAGCTTCAAGCGCTTTTACTTGTAAACCTAAACGACGAGGCGATGCATACCAGCTTACGCCTTGATGTGCTAACTCTAGTGTTTCTAGCTCTGCAGTTAAGTTTGCAGCAAAAGCTTCTGCTAATTTACGCAGCGCTTTTGGTGGCAACTCTTCTGTGCCAATTTCTACTAATAAATTTTGTGCTGACATACTTACTTATCCTTACACAGCGGGAAACCAAGTGCTTCGCGTTTGTCATAGTAACTTTGTGCACACGCTTTTGATAACGCACGAACGCGTAAAATATAACGTTGACGTTCGGTTACCGAAATTGCGTGGCGTGCGTCTAGTAAGTTAAATGCGTGCGATGCTTTCATTACTTGCTCGTAAGCCGGTAGTGGTAAGTTTGCTTCAATTAACTTTTGGCTCTCTGCTTCACATTTATCAAACTGAGCAAATAAGTCTTCTACGTTTGCGTGTTCAAAATTGTAAGTAGACTGCTCTACTTCATTTTGATGGAACACGTCGCCGTAGGTTACGCGCCCTAGTGGACCGTCTGCCCATACTAAGTCGTAAATACTATCTACGCCTTGAATGTACATTGCTAAACGCTCTAGGCCGTAAGTGATCTCACCCGTTACTGGTGAACACTCAATACCACCAACTTGTTGGAAGTAGGTAAACTGCGTTACTTCCATGCCGTTTAACCAAATTTCCCAACCTAGGCCCCACGCACCTAACGTAGGTGATTCCCAGTTGTCTTCTACAAAGCGAACTTCGTGAGTTAGTGTATCGATACCCATAGCCGCTAAAGAGCCTAAATAAAGCTCTTGGATGTTATCTGGCGATGGCTTTAAAACTACCTGAAATTGGTAGTAGTGTTGTAAGCGATTTGGATTTTCACCGTAGCGACCATCGGTAGGACGACGACACGGTTGCACGTATGCACTCGCCATTGGCTCTGGACCAATAGACTTTAAAAAAGTTTGCGGGTGAAATGTCCCTGCGCCCACTTCCATATCAAGTGGTTGAATAATGACACAGCCTTGCTGCGCCCAATAATCCTGTAAAGCCAGGATCAAACCTTGAAAGGTTTTTACGTCATATTTTTGCATATTTGGCTTTTTACTATCTAAGAAGTAGCGTGAAAATTACCCTTAGTATACCGTGTGTACACTCAGGTTTTAAGCAGTTTGTGTAATTGAAGAAAATAAAAAAGGAGCCATTAGGCTCCTTTTTCTATGTAAGCAATATTTTTTACACGTCTAAGTTAACTACACGTAGTGCGTTCTTTTCAATAAACTCACGACGAGGCTCTACTTGGTCACCCATTAAGGTCGCAAATAATTGATCCGCGCCAACAGCATCTTCGATCGTTACTTGTAACATACGGCGAGCACTAGGATCCATTGTGGTCTCCCAAAGCTGGCTTGGGTTCATTTCGCCCAGTCCTTTATAGCGTTGAATATAGATCCCGCGCTTCGATTCTGTGATCAACCATTCCAAAGCATCCACAAAGTTATCAACAGGTTTTGTTTTCTCACCACGTTGAATATATGCACCTTCGCTAAGGATGTTTGCGATGTTAGTACCAGTCACAGCAATGCGTTGGTAGTCACGTGACGCAATAAAGTCATAATGAAGTACGTGTGCTTTATCTACACCGTGCTGACGAATATTCACAACCGGGTAATACATATTACGCTCAGCATCATGCTCTGTACCAGCATGGAAAATAGTCGCATCTTCATCACGTGCAATCAGGTCGTCAACCAACACTTTAGTCCAAGCAATTACTTTAGCTTCATCTGAAAGGTCATCAGTTTTCAATTCTGTTTGATAAATTAAGCGTTCCATTACCGTGTTAGGGTATTTACGCTTTAAACGCTCAATTACTTTAACTGTGTTTTGATAATCGTGAACGATTTCTTCTAGTGCCTCACCTTCAAGAGCTGGTGCATCTGTACTTGCATACAACGCTGCACCATTAAGAGCAAGCGATGTTAGGTATTCAACTAATGCAGGGTCATCTTTAATATAACGCTCTTGCTTACCTTTTTTCACTTTATAAAGTGGTGGTTGAGCAATGTAAATATAGCCGCGTTCTACAATTTCAGGCATTTGGCGATAGAAGAATGTTAATAGTAACGTACGAATGTGAGAACCATCCACGTCCGCATCGGTCATGATGATGATACGGTGGTAACGTAATTTCTCAGGGTTATATTCGTCACGACCAATACCACACCCTAATGCAGTAATTAGTGTTGCTACTTCTTGTGAAGATAACATTTTATCAAAACGTGCTTTTTCTACGTTTAAGATTTTACCTTTAAGCGGAAGAATAGCTTGGTTTTTACGGTTACGTCCCTGCTTGGCTGATCCGCCAGCAGAGTCCCCTTCCACTATATATAGTTCAGATTGGGCAGGATCTTTTTCTTGGCAATCAGCTAGCTTACCAGGTAAGCCTGCTAAGTCCATTGCACCTTTACGACGTGTCATTTCACGGGCTTTACGCGCCGCTTCACGAGCACGTGAGGCATCAATAATCTTACCTACAACAATTTTGGCATCAGTTGGGTTTTCTAATAAAAACTCAGTGAATTTTTCAGCCATTGCTTGTTCAACTGCAGACTTAACTTCACTTGAAACAAGCTTGTCTTTAGTTTGCGATGAGAACTTAGGATCAGGAACTTTAACACTAACAACAGCCGTTAAGCCTTCACGGGCATCATCACCGGTAGCATTGCTGGTTGTTTTAGCTTTTTTGTTAAAGCCTTCTTTTTCCATGTAGTTATTAAGTGTACGTGTTAGCGCTGATCTAAAACCGGCTAAGTGAGTACCACCATCACGTTGTGGAATATTATTTGTGAAACAGTAAATATTTTCTTGGTATGCATCATTCCACTGCATTGATACTTCAACGCTAATACCATCTTCTTCACGTTCGTGAGTAAAATGGAATACACCTTTATGTATAGGTGTTTTATTACGGTTTAAGTATTCAACGAAAGCTTGAATACCGCCTTCGTATTTAAAGTGGTCAGATTTATTTTCTTCACGTTCATCATTTAAAATGATGCTCACACCTGAATTTAGGAATGAAAGCTCGCGTAAACGCTTAGCTAAAATTTCGTAATGAAAATCTAAGTTTGTGAATGTTTCACCACTTGGCCAAAAACGCAGTTCTGTACCTGTCGTGTCCGATTCGCCAATAACAGCTAAAGGTGCATCTGGAACACCCATAGTGTAAAACTGCTCATGAAGTTTACCTTCACGGCGAACTGTAAGTTTTAGCTTTTCTGAAAGTGCATTTACAACAGAAACACCAACACCGTGTAAGCCACCTGATACTTTATAAGAGTTATCATCAAACTTACCACCGGCATGAAGTACCGTCATAATAACTTCGGCTGCTGATACGCCTTCTTCTTCATGGATAGAAGTTGGAATACCACGACCGTTATCTCGTACTGAGACAGAACCGTCTAAGTGAATCGTTACATAAATATCATCACAATGACCTGCTAAGGCTTCATCGATCGAGTTATCAACGACCTCAAACACCATGTGGTGTAAGCCTGTGCCATCATCGGTGTCCCCAATATACATTCCAGGACGCTTTCTTACTGCGTCTAATCCTTTAAGTACTTTAATACTCGACGAGTCATAATTCTCAGACATGGTTAATCCCACTTATCTTGTTATTAGGTTGCCATGTTTCACGTGGAACATTTGTAGTTCTCGTTGCATGGGTTCCACCACAGCAGAAATACTTTCAGACAAAATTGAAGAGATAAAAATTTGAGAACTGCAGTGAGCAAGTAATTGTCCCACTTTCTCTTTTGTATCTTCGCCTAACTCTGAAGGTAGATCATCTATTAGCAATATAGATTGCTTATCTGTCTCTGACTCAATTAAGCTATTTTGCGTAACTTTTAACGCATATAATAGTAACTTCAATTGACCGCGTGAGAATGTATTCTCCACGCTGTTGCCAGCGACACTAAAACTAAAATCGGCCTTATGAGGGCCTTTACTTGTAAACCCTTGGCGAGCATCTCGCTCAAAGTTTTGCTCTAACGCATCTGCAAGAGATTCGGTCTCTTTCCAGCCAGCGTTAAAGGTCATTTCTAAATCACGTACAAGCGTTAATTCTGCACACATTTTATCAAAAAACTGCTGCTTAAACCTACTTATATACGCCAATCTTAATTTATTTATTTCTTCAGCCAGTCTAACAAATTCTTTGTCCCAAAACTTAATTTGGTCAAAATAATTCTTGGGCTTAGTTTTTAACAATGCATTACGTTGTTTAAGTACTTTATTAAACGATTGCCATAAAAAAAAGAACTCATGTTCCACGTGGAACAAACCTAAATCTAAAAACTTTCTGCGCTCTTTAGGCCCACCAAAAAACAAAGAATAGCTCTCTGGTGTAATAATTTGCACTGGCATGAGTTGAGCTAGTTCGGATATTTTACGGCTCGCCTTACCTTGAATTTTTAAATTAGTTTCACCCGTTTGGGTTTTACTAATACCAATTGGAATAGATAAGTCGTGTATTGTTTTGCGCCCGTGAATTACAAACTGCTCTTGCTGATGCGCGATAATACTTTTGTGTTTTGGAGTACGAAAAGATTTGCCGTGAGAAAGGTAATAGATAGCCTCTAAAAGGCTGGTTTTTCCGCTGCCATTTTCACCATATATTATATTAACGCCGTTAACTGGTTCTAGCGTCAGCGCCTCAATATTACGAAAATATTTGAGGCTCAAATGACTTAAGCTCATTATGTATTTATAGTCTTATAAACGCATAGGCATAACAACGTACATTGCTTCTTCATCGCCTGCACCTTCAATTAATGCACTGCTGTTTGAGTCGGCTAATGTAAATAGTACGTCTTCTGTTTTTAATGTGTTTAGTACGTCTAATACGTAAGACACGTTAAACCCTATTTCTAGGTCGGCACCTTCGTAACTTACTTCAACAACTTCTTCAGCTTGTTCTTGCTCTGGGTTGTTGGCCGTAATTTTTAATAAACCATTTGATAAGTTTAAGCGTACGCCACGAAACTTTTCATTAGATAAAATAGACACTCGTTGGAACGCATTACGTAACCATTCTCGGTTAGCTGTAATTACTTTGTCGCCACCACGTGGTAATACACGACGGTAATCTGGAAAACGCCCATCAACCAGTTTACTTGTAAATGTAAACTCAATATCAATAATACGGATATGGTTAGCACCAAACTGAATTGTTACCAATTCATCGTCAGCTACCATAAGGCGCATAATTTCTTGCACACCTTTGCGAGGTATAATTAATTGACGTTGTGTATTAAGCGATTGCGTTAATTGCTTTTGCGCTATAGCTAAACGGTGACCATCTGTTGCTACTGTTTTTATATCGGTATTATCTACTTCAAACGACATACCATTTAAGTAATAACGTACGTCTTGATTTGCCATCGAAAAATGCGTGCTTTCGAGTAACTTACGAAGCTCTAAACGAGTTAGTTGAAATTCAACCTCTCCGTCCCACTCTTCTAAATTAGGAAAATCATCAGCAGATAAAGTCGTCAATGAAAAACGGCTTTTACCACTGGTTAAAAGTAATTGATGCTCTTGCAAGCTTAAAGTAATGTCTGAACCATCTGGTAGACTTTTACAAATATCGAGTAACTTTTTAGCGGGTAACGTTAGTTTTGTATCGGCAATATCATCACCTACAAATACGCCAGAAACTAGTTCAATTTCAAGGTCAGTACCCGTCATTGAAAGTTGTCCGTTTTCTACCACTAACAAAACGTTAGATAAAATTGGCAACGTGTGTTTGCGCTCTATTGCGCCCGACACTTGCACCAATGGCTTTAAAAATTGTTGTCTTGATATTGTTATTTGCATAATAAAGTCAGCCCTAAGATGACAATGTTCTTATTAAGTTTTGGTAATCTTCTTTAATTTCGTGGCTTTCGTCACGTAGTGATTTTATCTTACGACATGCATGTAATACGGTCGTATGATCGCGCCCACCAAATGCGTCACCAATCTCAGGTAAGCTGTGATTAGTTAATTCTTTAGACAATGCCATAGCTACCTGGCGCGGCCTCGCTATAGAGCGGCTGCGGCGCTTAGATAACAGGTCTGATATACGAATTCGATAGTACTCAGCAACAGTGCGCTGAATATTGTCTATGGTAACCAGTTTATCTTGCAAGGCAAGTAAATCGCGTAGCGCTTCTTTTACAAAATCGATTGAAATAGGACGACCGGTAAAGTTCGCATTAGCGATTACACGGTTAAGTGCACCCTCTAGCTCACGAACATTTGAACGTAATTTTTTGGCAATAAAAAAAGCAACTTCGTGTGGTAAGTTAATCTTACTTTGCTGGGCTTTTTTCATCAAAATAGCAACGCGTGTTTCAAGCTCTGGTGGCTCAATCGCAATTGTTAATCCCCAACCAAAACGTGATTTTAGCCTGTCTTCAACGCCTTCAATCTCTTTAGGGTAACGGTCAGAGGTTAAAATAATTTGTTGGTTGCCTTCAAGCAATGCATTAAAGGTATGAAAAAATTCTTCTTGTGAACGCTCTTTGTTAGCAAAAAATTGAATATCATCAATCATTAATGCATCAACACTGCGGTAATAACGCTTAAATTCTTCTATCGCATTATTTTGAAGTGCCTTTACCATGTCTTGAACAAAGCGTTCTGAATGCATGTAAACAATTTTAGCATCTGGCTTATTTGCCATAATGCCATTACCTACTGCATGTAATAAGTGAGTTTTACCTAAACCAGTGCCACCGTATATAAATACAGGGTTAAAAGCAGAGCCAGGATTGTCGGCAACCTGTGTGGCCGCAGCTTTTGCTAATTGGTTTGATTTACCTTCAACAAAGCTATCAAAAGTATAGTTTTCTTTAATGTTAGATTTGTAACCTGACTTAGGTGCAGGTTCAACAACTGGCTTTTGCTCGCGAGGCTGTTGTTTTGCTGAAGCGTGTGCACTTGGTGCCGATTGAGTTTCTATAACCGGTGCAGCTTGTGCATTTAATAAAGGTTTACTACCTACATCAAAACGTAGTTTTGGTGCTTCAACACCACAAATTTCTACTAGTAATTCGTTAATTCTATTTAGGTACTTTTCTCTCACCCAATCAAGCACAAAGCGATTAGGTGCATAAATCGTCAAGGTATCTTCGGTACTTTCTGCTTGTAGCGGTCTTACCCACATACTGAATTGCTGCGAAGGCAGCTCATCTTGCAATACATATAAACAACTTTGCCAAACCGACAGATACACAGTTAAACTCCCAGAGATATAATTTTTATTCCCGCACATCATTAATGATTATAAATCATACATTTATTGCGTTCAAATGGTCCAATAAGCGACCCAAGACCGCGTATTATGAAGACACTTTATCCACAAGTAAAAGATTGATTTTTATAAAATTGTTGATATCGATGTATAAAATCATTAACAAGCTGATTTAAAACAGTTTTTATTTTAGATCCTGAGAGGGGATCATAACAAAATAACACCAAGATCGCGAACCAAATTTACGATCCAATTTACTTTTCCCCCGCTTTTATTCACTTTTTATACAGGGGCTGTGGAAAACTTCTTATTTATGATGATCCTAACAGATCGCCTTATATGATCTCTTATATAGTAGTAGGTGGGTTATATACCCTTAACGTAATTATGATTGACTTTACATTACTTACTCTATAATATCTCGCGCTCGCAATGGCACCTATGCCAGGATCGCGACCTGTATAGGATGTTTTAACTTTAACCGATCGGATGAGATTGTTATGAAAAGAACTTTTCAACCTAGCGTTTTAAAACGCAAACGTGCACACGGCTTCCGTGCTCGCATGGCAACTGTAAATGGCCGTAAAGTATTAGCACGTCGCCGCGCTAAAGGCCGCAAAGTTCTTTCTGCTTAATTTATAAGTGGAAGACTTTAGCTTTGGCAGGGAGTTACGTCTGTTAACTCCCTCGCATTACTCTCGCATATTTAATGAACCCGCTCGGGCTGCAACTCCTTTCTTTACTCTATTAGCTAAACCAAATGACCAAGAAAAACCTCGGTTAGGTCTTACTGTTGCTAAAAAACGTGTAAAAAAGGCATGCCAACGAAACCGTATTAAACGTCTCGCTCGCGAAAGTTTTCGTTTAAATCAACACAGCATCGATAATATTGATATTGTGCTTATGGTTAAAAATGGTATTGATGAGCAGTCTAATGAAGAAATAACCAAACAACTTACTAAATTATGGCGAAAAATTAACGAACGCTGTAAACCAGGTGCACCTAAACCGCCACCTTTTAAGAAACGCCCAAACAAATCAGCTAAATCTAACAAACAAACCTAATTGCAATAGAATTGCAGGGTTAATTAATGTATCTTTAGCTCACCTTTTAATCATGCATTTAAATTTTCTAATTGAGTCTTTAAATACATGATATCTATCTCACTAAACTTAAGTAGGGGCATAAACATCATGAGGTTACTTAAACCACTTGTTGCTTTACCAACTTTTTGTTTAGTGTTATTTATCCGCGGTTATCAAAAGTGGATTAGCCCGCTGTTAGGTCCGCATTGTCGTTTTAATCCAACCTGTTCTAGTTATGCTATTCAAGCAATTAAATTGCATGGATCGGTAAAAGGTAGTTGGTTAGCTTTAAAACGCATATTAAAATGCCATCCTTTACATTCAGGCGGAAACGACCCCGTTCCTGAAAAATTAACCCATATTAACCACCAACACGAGAAATAAGAGCTGTTATGGAATCGCAACGCACGTTTTTATTAATTGGCCTAATGCTAGTGTCGTTTTTATTGTTCCAAGAATGGGATAATGATTACAACAAGCCTAAAGTCGATCCAAGTGCCACAACACAAACACTACAAGCAAATTCACCAGAGTCGGATGATTATATTCCTTCATCGTCAGATTCAGAGTTACCTGCTTCAGCAACTTTAGCTAAGCGTTCAGTTATTGAAATTACAACTGACGTTTTTAAAGTTAAAATTGACACCAAAGGCGGTGACATTGTTGAAACAGACCTTCTTCAATACGAAGAGACAAAAGGCAGTGAAACGCCTTATATGCTTCTTGGTCAGCTTGATGGTGGCAAACAATACTTTTCACAAAGTGGCTTAATTGGCTTAAATGGCCCTGACGCATCAGCTAACGGTCGCCCTACTTACAATACCGAACAAAAGTCATATACCTTAACGGGTGATGAGCTTCGCGTTCCACTTCAGTTTACTGATAGTAATGGTGTTAGTTTTACTAAAACGTATGTATTCAAAAAAGGTCAGTATGACGTAGGCCTAGAATACAAAATTAACAACACTACCAGCGCACCTCTTCAAGTACAGCTATACACGCAAATTAAGCGTACCGTACAAGAAAAAGGTAGCATGGTTGATCAAAACTATTTAGGTGCTGCATACGGTACTGATGAAGAAAAATACGAAAAGTATAGTTTTTCAGATATGGCTGATAAAAACCTAAATAAAAGCACACAAGGTGGTTACGTTGCCTTTATTCAACATTACTTTGTAAGTGCTTGGGTTCCAATGCAGGACCAATCAAATACACTTTATAGCTTAATCACAAAAAGTAATGCCGCTATTATTGGTGCTAAAGATCCCGCTGTAAATATTCAAGCTGGTAGTGAGCAAATACTAACTGCTACTTATTATATGGGCCCGAAAGAGTCAGATATTCTTGAAGCGATTCACCCAGACCTAGACCTAACCGTAGATTACGGTTGGTTATTTTTTATCTCGCAACCTTTATTTGTATTGCTAAAATGGCTACACAGCATTTTAGGTAACTGGGGTGTAGCAATTATTGCCATCACTATTATCGTTAAATCGTTAATGTACCCACTTACTAAAGCGCAATACACTTCAATGGCAAAAATGCGTGCCCTACAGCCTAAAATGGCAGCCCTTAAAGAAAAGTTTGGTGATGACCGTCAAAAGTTCGGTCAAGCAACTATGGAAATGTACAAAAAAGAAAAAGTTAACCCAATGGGTGGCTGTTTCCCTATTTTGCTACAAATGCCAATTTTCTTAGCCTTGTTCTACGTATTCTTAGAGTCTACTGAACTTCGCCATGCTGAATTCATTTTTTGGTTAACAGACCTTTCTGCGAAAGACCCGTACTACGTATTGCCAATATTATTTGGTGCGAGTATGTTTGTGACGCAAAAGCTACAACCTATGACGGTTACTGATCCAATGCAGCAAAAAATGATGACCTTTATGCCGGTTATCTTCTCTGTATTCTTCTTATGGTTCCCATCTGGTTTAGTTCTTTACTGGTTAGTGTCTAACCTTATTTCTATTGTCCAGATGTTAATCATCTACCGTGGCATGGAAAAGAAAGGAATTAAAGTAAGAGGCTAACTAAGCTCCTACTTATATAAAGGCGACTTCGGTCGCCTTTTTTATTGCCTGTTTTTCACCACAGCTATTCGCTACAAATAAATCGATAGGTTACAATACGGGCATAAAGTTACTCATCGTTGGCAAATTAATAGCATGATCAATCAAGATACAATTGCAGCACAAGCAACAGCACCTGGACGTGGTGGTGTTGGTATTATTCGCGTTTCAGGTAGCCTTGCTAAAAGTGTCGCCGAAAAAGTAGTAGGTAAAATACCTAAAGTTCGCTACGCCGATTATGTGCCATTTAAAAGCCTTGCTGGCGAGCAACTTGATCAAGGTATTGCCATTTACTTTGCAGGTCCTAACTCATTTACTGGTGAAGACGTACTTGAATTACAAGGCCACGGCGGTCCTGTAGTACTGGATATGTTACTTAAAGAAATTAGTAAAATAGAGGGCGTTCGTTTAGCAAAGCCTGGTGAGTTCTCTGAACGCGCATTTATGAATGACAAGCTTGATTTAACACAAGCAGAAGCCATCGCCGACTTAATTAATGCCACTAGCGAGCAAGCCGCTAAAAGCGCCCTACAGTCTCTCCAAGGTGAATTTTCTAAGCACATAGAAACACTCGTAGAAAAAGTAATTCACTTACGTATGTATGTAGAAGCGGCAATAGATTTTCCTGATGAAGAAATTGATTTTTTATCAGATGGTAAAGTGTCAGGCGACTTAGACGCGATTATTACTCAGCTTAACACTGTAACCAACCAAGCCAAGCAGGGCAGCATCATGCGCGAAGGTATGCGTGTTGTTATTGCAGGTCGCCCTAATGCGGGTAAATCAAGCCTGCTTAACGCTCTAGCCGGTCGTGAAGCCGCAATCGTAACAGAAATAGCCGGTACCACTCGCGACGTACTACGAGAGCATATACATATAGATGGTATGCCACTGCATATTATAGATACAGCAGGCCTACGCGAAAGCCCAGACAGAGTAGAACAAATAGGTATTGAGCGTGCATGGGATGAAATAAACCAAGCCGATCGCGTTTTATTTATGCTTGATGGCACTGATACTATAGATACTGACCCGCACAAAATTTGGCCTGAATTTATGGCAAAATTACCAGAAGGTATGGGGGTTACGGTCATCAGAAATAAAGCTGATTTATCGGGCGACATAGTCGGAATGGAGCAAGAGCAACAATACCCGGTCATCAGCTTAAGTGCTAAAAATGCTGACGGTATTGAACTTGTTCGCGAGCATTTAAAAGCTTGTATAGGCTTTCAAGGTGCAACAGAAGGTGGCTTTATGGCGCGCCGTCGTCATTTGGATGCACTAGAAAGTGCTGCGTATCATTTAGAAACGGGTAAAACACAGTTAGAAATGCACATTGCTGGTGAAATACTCGCTGAAGAACTGCGTTTAACACAGCAGTATTTGAATGAAATAACCGGTGAATTTACCTCAGACGACTTACTTGGCAAAATATTTAGCTCGTTTTGTATTGGTAAATAAACACCCTATTACAGATATATTTTTATTATAAGAGCACTTAGGTGCTCTTTTTTTATGTAAAATATTCTGCTGTAAAATATGTATTTATACACCTGATGCCTGCAAATTACTGCCAATAAAATCATATCCAAAACTACCTTTGTTACGTGCTAAGAGAGGTCATATTATATAGAGTAGACAATACTGAGAGTGCTTATTGAGGGAATTAATAGCACAAATTACACCTATTATTAAGGTTAAAATCGATACATTTTTAAACAACCGCACGCTTTAATAGCGTTATATGTCATACAAAAAGTAGTTATAAATGGCTTCCTTATACTTACTTTAGCGCACAAAAATGCACTAAAACACACCTGATACACGCAATAAATGATGCTATTCGCTCAATTAAAGAGCTAAAAAACACTGATTAGTACTCTAAAAAGCTTACTTTTGACAACATATAATTTGATAATCACTGTGATTTTTAAATAAAATAACTCAACTGCTAAGTATTCAAAACTTTTGATCTGCTAACTCCACCAGCAAAATTAATAAAAATAGCAGCTCTTAATTCGCATAAAATTAAAAATACCGAGATCACTTATCCACAATACCTAATTTTCAGCTCAAATAAATACCAAAACTAGGTAAATCAGTCGCAAAAACCTCATGATCAATTGTAATTTATCTATTTATGAACTTATTTTTAATTAATTTCATTAGATCTGCTTTATTAGATCATTTTAAAAAATTATTTTCGATCTAAATTTAAGGTTATCAACAGGCTTTATATCCACATTATGATCAACATGTATTTTTAATTGAGATATTTACAATTTAATTTTTTACTGACAAGTAATATCAATAACTTAGCGAATATAAAACAACCTAAAAAAACAGTTTAAGCAGAGCTTCCCCCACTGTTATCAACAACTTGATCAGAAGATTACATTTAAAGACAATTTGTTAAACACTATATTATCAACAACTTAAAGACACAATTTTGAATGAGTGTAAAATTACCGCAAAAATAGTTATACAAAAAAGCACTCTTAACTTTACTGTTATCCTCACTCAGTTATCATAGGCGGCAATTATAACCAATGTGATCACTAATATTCATGAGTTCAGTAAATCTTATTGTCGGCAGCCAAATGGGATCAGCCGAGTATGTTGCAGAGCAATTAAGCGACGCGCTTAATAACCTTGGTATTACTACGCAACTACATGATCAACCTGAATTTAGCGATATTGATCAGCAAAATACCATTTGGTTAATCTGCACATCAACTTATGGTGCAGGTGATTACCCTGAAAATCTTATTAGTTTTGTTGAAGATGTAACTCAAGCAGATGATTTATCTGAATTAAAATATTCAGTAATCGCTTTAGGCGACACTAGTTATGACACTTATAACCTAGCAGGACGTAATATAGATGCCTTATTAACTCAAAAAGGAGCTATAAAAGTAGCAGAACGTTTAGAGCTTAATATTCTCGATGAAGCACTACCAGAAGACACTGCATTAACGTGGTTAGACTCTTGGATAGCTCAAACAGGCATAAAATAGATAGATCAAGTAAAAAGTTATATATAAAGTTACCCACAATTTACTAATAATTTAATAGGTTTTGTGGATAAAGATTGAATAAACTGCGTTTTAAAGCATGCTTATCCATTGGATAAGATCCAACTGATTCAACCCTGTGCATAAAGTGCCTTTTTGATCAGAGCTTATTTGCTGGATGATCCGATCATATTAACACCTTTAGATCTGATCTAATTTCATGTTTTAAATGAAGATCTAAACCTTATCAACAGAAAAGTCGATCAGTAGTAGTAATAGTAATAAAAGATCTCTTTAAAAGATCCTTTATATTATTAGAGATCACATACTTAGATCTTGCCCTTTGTTTAATCATTTATCTTCTGCCAATTTCTAGGTAGAATACGCTCCCTTTTGAAGTTTACCGGTTTGATTTAAGTAGGATCCCATTAATGATTTTTCACGAAAATTTTGACGTTATCGTAGTAGGTGGTGGACATGCTGGCACTGAAGCCGCATTAGCAGCTGCCCGTATGGGGATGAATACCCTGCTACTGACTCACAATATGGATACCCTTGGTCAAATGTCTTGCAACCCAGCAATTGGTGGGATTGGCAAAGGTCATTTGGTAAAAGAGATCGACGCGCTTGGTGGTGCAATGGCACAGGCCATTGATAAAGGCGGGATCCAATTTCGTACACTAAATTCTTCAAAAGGACCTGCTGTTCGTGCTACTAGAGCACAAGCAGATCGCGCTTTGTACAAAGCAGCTATTCAAACAACATTACAAAACCAAGATAACCTTAAAATTTTTCAACAATCATGCGATGATCTTATTGTTGAAAACGATCGTGTTACTGGCGTAGTAACTCAAATGGGTTTACGTTTTAGTGCACCAAGTGTTGTTTTAACCGTGGGTACTTTTTTAGGCGGCTTAATTCATATTGGTTTAGAAAATTATAAAGGCGGTCGTGCAGGCGATCCTCCTTCAATCGCTTTAGCTGATCGCTTACGTGAACATCCATTTAGAGTTGATCGTTTAAAAACAGGTACACCTCCACGTATTGATGCACGTACTGTTGATTTTACAAAAATGGAAGCACAGCCAGGTGATACACCAACTCCTGTGTTTTCGTTTATGGGTAAACAATCAGATCACCCACAACAGATACCGTGTTACATAACTTACACAAACGAAAAAACACATGATGTTATTCGTAAAAACTTACATCGCTCACCTATGTACTCAGGTGTTATTGAAGGTATTGGTCCACGATACTGCCCTTCAATTGAAGATAAAATTGTTCGTTTTGCAGATAAAGATAAACATCAAATATTTGTTGAGCCTGAAGGTTTAACATCATACGAATTATACCCAAATGGTATTTCGACTAGTTTACCGTTTGATGTACAACTTGAAATTGTGCAATCGATTACAGGTTTTGAAAATGCACATATTTGTCGACCTGGTTACGCAATTGAATATGATTACTTTGATCCACGTGATTTAAAACAATCTTTAGAAACTAAATTTATTGAAGGTTTATTTTTTGCGGGTCAAATTAACGGTACTACCGGCTATGAAGAAGCGGGTGCACAAGGCTTAATTGCAGGTATG
The DNA here is from genome assembly GCF_011378625.1 of Pseudoalteromonas sp. c7(2019). NCBI lineage: Bacteria > Pseudomonadati > Pseudomonadota > Gammaproteobacteria > Alteromonadales > Pseudoalteromonadaceae > Pseudoalteromonas > Pseudoalteromonas sp. c7(2019). The sequence goes on from NZ_WTKS01000020.1 coordinate 39,581, forward strand.
AATGCTGCACTAAAAGTACAAGGCAAAGATTCTTGGACACCACGTCGTGATGAAGCTTACGTTGGTGTATTAATCGACGACTTAGCAACACTGGGTACAAAAGAACCATACCGCATGTTTACCAGTCGTGCCGAATACCGTTTATTACTTCGTGAAGATAATGCTGATATTCGTTTAACTGAAAAAGGCCGTGAACTAGGTTTAGTTAATGACGAACGCTGGCAGGCATTTAACGAAAAAATGGAAGTAATCGAAAAAGAGAAGCAACGCATTAAAGATACGTGGATTCATAAAGATCACGCCGTTGTAGATCAAGTAAATGCATTACTGAAAACACCGCTTACACGTGAAGCAAGTTTAGAAGAATTACTTCGTCGCCCAGAGATTCGTTATAACGATCTTATGGCTATAGAAGGATTAGGATCTGAATTTACAAACAAAGCGGCACTTGAACAAGTTGAGATCCATACTAAGTACGCAGGTTATATTGCGCGTCAACAAGATGAGATCAACAAACAGCTTCGTCATGAGCAAACAATTTTACCAAAAGAGTTTGATTATAAAACCGTATCTGGTTTGTCAAATGAGGTAGTTGCCAAGCTTATTGAGTCGCGTCCTGACACTATTGGTCAAGCATCGCGTATTTCTGGTATCACCCCAGCGGCGATTTCGCTATTATTAGTGTATCTGAAGAAGCAAGGCTTATTACGCAAATCCGCGTAACGGTAAGGGTACATAGTGTTACAGCAACAATTAACTACATTGTTAGCGCAAACTGATATTGCGCTAACAGAAAAACAACAGCAACAGCTAGTTCGTTACGTCGAGTTATTGAATAAGTGGAATAAGGCTTATAACTTAACCTCAGTACGCTTACCTGAAGAAATGATGATTAAGCATATTATGGATAGCTTAGTTGTTGCGCCTCACTTACCCGGTCATCATTATATTGATGTTGGAACGGGTCCTGGATTACCGGGTATCGTATTAGCAATTGCATTACCTAATACACATTTTGTGTTATTAGATAGCTTAGGTAAACGTGTACGATTTTTAATGCATGTTAAACATGAGCTTGGTCTTGATAATGTAACCCCGGTTCAGTCAAGAGTTGAAGAATATCAACCAAGTGTTAAATTAGACGGCGTACTAAGTCGTGCTTTTGCTTCATTACAAGATATGGTTGACTGGTGTTCGCACTTAATCGATCATTCGGGTAAATTTATAGCACTTAAAGGCGTGTTCCCTAGCGAAGAGCTAGAGTCACTACCTGCAGGCGTTAAGTTTGAGCAAAAAATTGCATTAGAAGTACCTAATTTAGATGCACAACGACATTTAATTATTCTTTCTAAAGACTAGGGATCAGAGACACCGTGGCAAAAGTCATCGCATTAGCAAATCAAAAAGGTGGAGTGGGTAAAACTACAACCGCTGTAAACCTCGCTGCGTCTATGGCTGCAACGAAACGTAAAGTGCTGTTAATTGATCTCGATCCGCAAGGTAATGCGACTATGGGTAGTGGCGTAGATAAGTATGGCGACGTGCCAACTATTTACGACCTACTTATTGAAGATAAACCTATAGAAGACGTTATCATTAAAGAAACGTCTGGCGAATACCACATGATTGCTGCAAACGGTGATGTAACCGCTGCAGAAGTTAAATTGATGGAATTATTTGCCCGTGAAGTGCGTTTACGTAATGCACTTGAAAAAATTCAGGACCAGTACGAATTTATTTTTATCGACTGTCCACCCTCTCTAAATATGTTAACTGTTAATGCAATGGCCGCAGCTGATTCTATTTTAGTGCCAATGCAGTGTGAGTATTATGCACTTGAAGGGTTAACCGCATTAATGGATACGATTACGCAGCTTGCTAAGTTAGTGAATCCTAGCTTACAAATTGAAGGCATACTTCGTACTATGTACGACCCGCGTAACCGTTTGGCAAATGATGTATCAGAACAATTAAAACAACATTTTGGCGATAAAGTATACCGTACGGTGATCCCGCGTAATGTTCGTTTAGCTGAAGCACCTAGTTTTGGTACTCCTGCTATGTACTATGACCGGGCATCAAGCGGCGCTAAAGCATATTTAGCACTCGCTGGTGAAATGTTACGCAGAAAAGAAAAAACAGCGTCCGTTGTCGCCTAACTTTGAGGTAAAAAAATAACATGTCTGCTAAAAAACGAGGTTTAGGCCGAGGACTCGATGCACTTTTAAGTTCGTCAAAGCCTGCACCAAGCCCAAGCAAGGAACAAGACACATCAAACGTTTCTGAGGCTGTGCAAAATGCCGCGGCTAATAATAGTGAATTACAAAAACTTCCAATAGAGTTTTTACACTCTGGTAAATACCAACCTCGTAAAGACATGTCTGAAGAGGCGCTAGAAGAGCTTGCTAGTTCTATTCGCTCACAAGGTATTATTCAACCCATTGTTGTGCGCCCTATTGCACACAATAGCTTTGAAATTATTGCTGGTGAACGTCGTTGGCGCGCAGCGCAAATAGCTAAGCTTGAAACAGTACCTTGTATTATTAAAGATGTACCTGATGAAGCTGCCGTTGCGATTGCACTGATAGAAAATATTCAGCGTGAAGATTTAAATGCCATGGAAGAAGCAGTTGCACTTAATCGTTTACTAATAGAATTTGAATTAACACATCAGCAAGTAGCAGATGCGGTGGGTAAATCACGTACGACTGTAACTAATTTACTGCGTTTAAATAACTTAAATAGTGATGTAAAAATTCTGTTAGAGCATGGCGATATTGAAATGGGCCATGCTCGTTGCCTGTTAGCCCTTGAAGGTGAAGCGCAGTCAGATGCTGCTCGTTTAGCTGTAGCTAAAGCATTAACAGTTCGAGAAACTGAAAAGCTCGTACGTTCAATTTTAGAACCTTTACCTGCTAAAGAAATAACCGAAAAAGATCCAGATGTTAAGCAGTTAGAACAGCAACTCGCTGAAAATCTAGGTGCTAAAGTAGAGATTAACTACAATAAAAAAGGCAAAGGTAAACTGGTTATTTCGTATACTAACCTAGATGAACTTGACGGCATTTTAAATCGTATCAATCACGACAATACCCACCATTAGTTTTCTACATGTCTAAAAAGGGACATTTGTAGCTATTTCGTGTTACAAAGCATCTACTCAAGTTGCAAAACTGGCAGGATTAAGTATAATTTCGCCAGTTTTCACACCCTAACAATTAGAACGCAATAAAGGTTAACTAAACGTGACTGATAAGTTAGCGAGTCCATATCGACTTGCCGTATTAAAGTTAATTTGCCTTCAGGGTGTTGTAGCATTAGTTGCTGCTGTAATTGTTTTTTTTAGTTCGGGAGTCAATGCCTCGCTTTCATCACTCGCTGGTGGAGCTGTAGCAGTACTTCCGCACTTTGTATTTGCACTTTATGCATTCAGATATATGGGTGCAAGTCGAGCAAATCAAGCGTATGCCTCGTTGAAACGCGGCAACGGATTAAAGTTTATGCTAACAATTGTATTGTTTGCGCTAGTACTGAAGCATTTTCCGGTAATTTTATTACCCTTTTTTAGTACTTATATACTGGCGCTCTTTACTGGATTGTTCGCACCCGTTTTTTTTAAACATTAACTTTTGGGATATAACATGGCAGCAGAAGAAGTTACTCTATCTGGCCATATCCAGCACCATTTGACCAATGCTAAGATGTGTTCGACCGATACAGGTCTCGCCTTCAATAAAGCATGTACGGACAGTGGATTCTGGACATGGCATATAGATACCCTTGCATGGTCTATCGGTTTAGGTCTTATATTTTTATGGATCTTTCGTAGTGCCGCTAAAAAATCAACACTAGGTGTACCTGGGAAATTTCAGTGTTTTATTGAAATAATCGTAGAATTTGTTGGCGACAACGTACGCGATACTTTCCATGGTAAAAGCAAGCTTATTGCACCATTAGCCTTAACGATTTTCGTTTGGGTGTTCTTAATGAACTTAATGGATTTAATACCAGTTGATTTCATTCCAGCACTTGCAGGTTTCGTTGGTGAGACTGCATTTGGTATGGATTCACACGATGTGTACATGAAAATTGTACCAACGACTGACATTAATATGACTTCAGCGCTAGCGCTGGGTGTATTTATACTAATGGTTGGCTTTTCAATCAAAATAAAAGGTATTGGCGGGTTTATTAAAGAGTTAACGCTTCATCCGTTCAGCTCAAATAACATGTTTGTTCAAATTATTTTGATACCATTTAACTTATTACTTGAACTGATTGCACTCGTTTCTAAACCGTTTTCATTAGCACTACGTTTGTTTGGTAACTTATATGCTGGTGAGTTGATTTTCATCTTGATCGGCGCTATCGGTTTTATGCAACTACCGTTGCACTTTGTTTGGGCTGTATTCCATATTCTAGTTATTACATTACAAGCATTCTTATTCATGATGCTTACGATTGTATACCTAAGCATGGCAAGTTCAGATAATCACTAATTTTTAGATTTACAATTTTACTTTTACTTTTAACTTTACAATTGAAACTTTGGAGAAATAAATGGAAGCTTTAGAATTATTAACAGGCTTAAAATACATCGCAGTAGCTTTACTAATCGGTTTTGGTGCAATCGGCACAGCAATCGGTTTTGGTAACATGGGCGGTAAATTCCTTGAAGCATGTGCGCGTCAACCTGAGCTTGCACCTTCGCTACAAGTTAAAATGTTTATCCTTGCTGGTCTAATCGATGCTGTAGCAATGATTGGTGTTGGTATCGCTATGGTATTGTTGTTCGTACTTTAATTTTATTCTTTGAACAGCTTACTATTTAAGGAGGAGCGGTTGTGAATTTAAACGCCACTCTTATCGGTGAATTGATTGCGTTTACGGTGTTCGTATTATTTTGTATGAAATACGTATGGCCACCACTAAACGGTGCAATTGAAGCTCGCCAGAAAAAAATCGAAGATGGTTTAGCTGCCTCTGATAGAGCCGAAAAAGACTTAGAACTTGCGCAAAAGAAAGCTGCTGAACAGCTTAAAGATGCAAAAGCTCAAGCGGCTGATATCATTGATCAAGCTAAAAAGCGTGCAGTGCTAATTGTTGACGAAGAAACACTTCGTGGTCAACAAGAGCGTGAAAGTATCATTGCTCAAGGGCACTCTGAAGTTGAGTCTGAACGTAATCGCATAACAGAAGAACTACGTAAGCAAGTAGCAACTCTGGCAGTGATTGGCGCAGAACGTATTTTAGAGCGTGAAATTAATCAAGCCGCACATAGTGACATCGTTGAAAAACTTGTCGCTGAGCTGTAATTAGGAGGGTATGAGCATGTCTAATTTGACTACTATCGCTCGCCCATACGCTAAAGCGGCTTTTGAACTTGCCGTTGAGAAAGGCACTCTAGAAAGCTGGAATGATATGTTGTTCTTTGCAGGCCATGTAGCCAGCAATGAGCAAGCATCGTCTGTTTTAGCGAGTATGCCTACAGCTACTGCACAAGCTGAATTATTTATTCAACTTTGTGCTGAGCAGCTCAACGAACAAGGTCAGAACCTAGTTAAGGTGATGGCTGAAAATGGACGTTTGACAGCTCTACCTGAAGTTGCACAGTTATTTGCTGAATTTAAAGCAGAATACGATAAAGAAATCGAAGTAGATGTGATTTCTGCAACTCCTCTTGTTGCTGCGCAACAAGAGTCATTGGTAGCGGCACTTGAAAAACGTTTCGCACGCAAAGTTAAGCTGAATTGTAGTGAAGACGCGTCAGTGGTTGGTGGACTTATTATTAGGTCTGGCGACACTGTAATCGACGGTACTATTCGCGGTAAATTAAACCGCTTAGCTACAACACTACAATCGTAATTGGGAAAAAGAGCATGCAACTTAATTCCACTGAAATTTCAGATCTGATCAAACAACGTATTGAGAAGTTCGAAGTTGTAAGTGAAGCTCGTAACGAAGGTACTATTGTATCTGTTACTGACGGTATCATCCGCATCCACGGTCTTGCTGACTGTATGCAAGGTGAAATGATTGAGCTTCCTGGCAGCCGTTATGCTATCGCACTAAACCTTGAGCGCGACTCAATTGGTGCAGTAGTAATGGGTCCGTACGCTGACCTTACTGAAGGCGTAAAAGTATATACAACTGGTCGTATTTTAGAAGTTCCTGTTGGTCCTGGTTTACTTGGTCGTGTTGTAAACACACTAGGTGCTCCAATCGATGGTAAAGGCGCTCTAGATAACGACGGGTTTGAACCTGTAGAAAAAATTGCACCAGGTGTAATCGAGCGTAAATCTGTAGATGAGCCAGTTCAAACTGGTTATAAATCTATTGATGCGATGATTCCAGTTGGTCGTGGTCAACGTGAACTTATCATTGGTGACCGCCAAACAGGTAAAACTGCACTAGCAATCGATGCAATCATCAATCAAAAAGACACAGGCGTTAAGTGTGTGTACGTTGCGATTGGTCAAAAAGCTTCTACTATTGCAAACGTAGTTCGTAAATTAGAAGAGCATGGTGCACTAGCAAATACTATCGTAGTTGTTGCATCTGCTTCTGAATCTGCGGCACTTCAGTACTTAGCACCGTTCGCGGGCTGTACTATGGGTGAATACTTCCGTGACCGTGGTGAAAACGCATTAATCGTATATGATGATTTGTCTAAGCAAGCAGTTGCTTACCGTCAAATTTCATTACTACTTAAGCGTCCACCAGGCCGTGAAGCATACCCAGGTGACGTATTCTACCTTCACTCTCGTCTTTTAGAGCGTGCATCGCGTGTAAACGCAGATTACGTTGAAAAGTTCACTAATGGTGAAGTGAAAGGTAAAACTGGTTCATTGACGGCATTGCCAATCATTGAAACTCAAGGCGGCGACGTTTCTGCGTTCGTACCGACTAACGTTATCTCTATCACCGATGGTCAGATCTTCTTAGAAACTGACTTATTCAACTCAGGTATCCGTCCGGCAGTAAATGCTGGTATCTCGGTATCGCGTGTTGGTGGTGCTGCACAAACTAAAATCGTTAAGAAACTAGGTGGCGGTATCCGTCTAGCCCTAGCTCAGTACCGTGAATTAGCTGCGTTTTCGCAGTTCGCGTCTGACCTTGATGATGCAACTCGTGCTCAACTTGAGCATGGTGAGCGTGTAACAGAGCTAATGAAGCAGAAACAGTACGCGCCAATGTCTGTTGCTGATATGTCTTTGTCGTTATTTGCTGCTGAAAAAGGCTTCCTTCAAGACATCGAAATCGCGAAAATCGGTGACTTTGAAGCAGCTTTACTTTCGTATGCAAATAGCACATACGCAGAGCTTGTGGCTCAAATCAATGAAACTGGTAACTTGAATGCCGAGATCGAAGCGCAGCTTAAAGAACTTCTAACGAAGTTCAAGTCTACGCAAACTTGGTAATTTAGTTATTAATGGTGCGCTTTAGGAAACTAAAGCACACCTTGATTCGGAGAGAGAGTCATGGCCAGCGGAAAAGAGATTAAAAGCAAGATCGGGAGTATTAAAAATACTCAAAAGATCACTAGCGCAATGGAAATGGTTGCTGCGTCTAAAATGAAAAGGGCGCAAGAACGCGTTGCTTCAAGCCGTCCATACGCTGACAAATTACGTGAAGTAATTGGTCGTGTTGCTCAAGCAAATCTTGATTTTACTCACCCGTTCTTAAAAGATCGTGAAGTGAAACGAGTTGGTTATATTGTTATCTCTACAGACCGTGGTCTGTGTGGCGGTCTAAACTCAAACGAGTTTAAGAAAGTTGCACTTGATGTTAAAGCGTGGAAAGAAAAAGGTGTTGATGCTGAATTTGCTACTTTAGGTAGTAAAGCAGCTGGCTTCTTTCAACGTTTTGGTGGTCAACTACTCGCTAAAAAAGCGGGCCTAGGAGATAAACCTTCAGTACAAGACGTTATTGGTCCTGTAAAAGTTATGCTTGATGCATTTTCTGAAGGCAAAATAGACCGTTTATTCTTGGTATATAACAAATTCGTTAATACCATGAGGCAAGAGCCAATTATAGATCAGTTACTCCCTTTGCCAAAAGCTGAAGAAGAAGTATCTGCTCACACATGGGATTACTTATACGAGCCAAATCCAGAGGCTATTTTAGAGTCTTTGTTAGTACGCTTTATTGAGTCTCAAGCATACCAAGGTGTGGTAGAAAATGCTGCCTCTGAACAGGCTGCTCGTATGGTTGCAATGAAAGCTGCAACTGATAACGCAGGTGACCTTATGGACGAGCTACAGCTTGTTTATAACAAGGCTCGCCAAGCAGCAATCACACAAGAAATTAGTGAGATTTGTTCTGGCTCAGCAGCAGTTTAATGCTTCGGGTAAAGATTAACGAGAGGAATAGACATGAGTTTAGGTAAGGTCGTCCAAATTATCGGCGCCGTTGTGGATATTGAATTTCCACAAGATAGCGTGCCAGCGGTATACCACGCACTAAGAGTAACAGATGGCGATTTAGCTGGTTTGACTCTAGAAGTTCAACAACAGCTAGGTGGCGGTGTAGTGCGTACTATCGCTATGGGTACTACTGATGGTTTACGTCGTAGTGCTTTAGTTATGAATACAGGTGAATCGATTCAAGTTCCAGTTGGTAAAGCAACACTTGGTCGTATCATGAACGTACTTGGTGAGCCAATCGATGAAGCGGGTCCAATCGGCGAAGAAGACCGTATGTCTATTCACCGTGCAGCACCTTCATACGAAGAGCAATCAAGTTCAGTTGAACTTTTAGAAACTGGTATCAAGGTTATCGACCTTGTATGTCCGTTTGCTAAAGGTGGTAAAGTTGGTTTATTCGGTGGTGCCGGTGTTGGTAAAACTGTAAACATGATGGAACTTATCCGTAACATCGCAATCGAGCATAGCGGCTACTCAGTATTCGCAGGTGTTGGTGAGCGTACACGTGAGGGTAACGATTTCTACCATGAGATGAACGATTCAAACGTACTTGATAAAGTATCGCTTGTATACGGTCAGATGAACGAGCCTCCTGGTAACCGTTTACGCGTAGCGTTAACTGGTCTTACTATGGCTGAAAAGTTCCGTGATGAAGGTCGCGATGTACTTTTCTTCGTAGATAACATCTACCGTTATACTCTTGCTGGTACAGAAGTATCTGCACTACTTGGTCGTATGCCATCAGCGGTAGGTTACCAGCCTACACTTGCTGAAGAAATGGGTGTGCTTCAAGAGCGTATCGCTTCTACTAAGACGGGTTCAATTACATCAATCCAAGCGGTATACGTACCTGCGGATGATTTAACGGATCCATCTCCAGCAACTACCTTTGCTCACTTAGACGCAACAGTAGTACTTTCACGTGATATCGCGTCACTTGGTATCTACCCAGCGGTAGACCCACTTGATTCATCTTCACGTCAACTTGACCCACAAGTAATTGGTCAAGAGCACTACGATACAGCACGTGGCGTTCAAACAGTTCTTCAGCGTTATAAAGAACTTAAAGACATCATTGCAATCCTAGGTATGGACGAGCTTTCTGACGAAGATAAGCAACTTGTATCTCGTGCACGTAAAATCCAACGTTTCCTATCTCAGCCATTCTTCGTGGCAGAGGTGTTTACAGGCGCGTCTGGTAAGTACGTATCACTAAAAGATACAATTTCTGGCTTTAAAGGCATCTTAAACGGTGAATTTGATGATATGCCAGAGCAAGCGTTCTACATGGTTGGCTCTATCGAAGAAGCTCAAGAAAAAGCCAAAGGCATGTAACTAGGAGGGTAGTATGACAGCTATGACTGTACATCTTGACGTAGTAAGCGCTGAGCAGAGTTTGTTCTCTGGTCTTGTTGAATCGATTCAAGTATCTGGTAGTGAAGGCGAGCTGGGTGTAAACCTAGGCCATGCTCCACTACTAACTGCCCTTAAACCTGGTATGGTACGTTTAGTTAAGCAATTTGGTCACGAAGATGTGATATATGTTGCTGGCGGTACATTAGAAGTTCAACCAAATCACATCACGATTCTTGCAGATACTGCGGTTCGTGGTGAAGATTTAGATGAAGATTCTGTACAAAAAGCTAAACGTGAAGCTGAAGAACATATGGCGAATTCGTCAGCTGTTGAGTTTGATTATCAGCAAGCGGCTACGCGACTGGCAGAAGCAGTTGCTCAGTTACGCGTAATTCAGCAATTACGTCACAAGTAAGCCTATCCGGTTTGTAAAAAGCCCACTTTAAGTGGGCTTTTTTGTGCCTGAAGAGATGACACTGAAACACTAAACTGTTAACCTTCAGTTAATGGAGTGTGGCGGTTTGTTGTGAAAATCAAGCAACGAATAGACTGCTATAAGGATATAAAGTAAGTGAAAAAATGAAACAAGCAGAGTTTTCTGATTCAGTAGTAGAAGTCAAATTTGGTGCTTGGTGTTTAAATATAAAGCGGCAAATAATTAGTGATGGCACTGTAGAAAAAGAGTTAGAGCCACTACTGTACAAAATTTTAAGTTACCTTATCTTAAATCAAAACATGATTATTACCCGCGAAAATCTAATTGAAGATGTTTGGTGTCAGACTTATGTTGACGATAACGCCATTAATCGAGCTATTTCAGAACTTCGCAAAATATTAAAATCGCCGCAACAAAGCGAGCTAGTAGTAAAAACCCATTATCGTAAAGGATATAGTTTTGTTCCTAGCGTTGAATTTATTGAAAGCGAATACCAAAACCTCCCCATAGATAACCTTAATAAACCAGATGTAATAAAAAAAGCAAAACCTGTAATAAATAAAACTCGCTTAAGGGCGTTCCTACTACTTTTATTAGTTAGTATCCTGTTAATTTCTTTTATTTGGCCAGCCAAAAATCGTGAAGTAAAAACAACTTACAAAGACTACCAAGAAGAGGTTCTATCAATGAAAGATGGAACCCATAGTTTTCTTGTACTTTCACCTAATGAAAAGAACTTAGCGTTTATTGTTTCAAAAAATGAAGGGCTAGAGTCTTATTTAATCAATAAAGATCTTATTACAGGCAGAGAAAAGGTATTATTTAAAATAGGATATGAATTAACTCCAGTTGGTTGGTCATATAATAATAGTGATATTATTTATAGACAGAATAGTGGCAAGAAAGACTGCCAAGTGTTTATTATTGATAGTAATTTTATAGGTGAAGCAAAGCATTTGTTTGATTGTAATAATTTACCTTTTTTTGGTGAAGGGGTTAATAATACGAATTTTGTATATTCTAAACTTGGTTACCGTAATCGGGATGAGCTTGCTGTATTGATGAATCGTAACCTCATAACGGGTGAAGAGTATCAAATAAGCTCTCCCAATTTAAATTCTTACGGTGATAAATTTCTGGCTCATATAGAAGATAAAAATAAGGTGGTTTTCGAGCGCCATCAATTTGGTTTTAGTGAATTGTACATTGCAGATACTGAAGGCGGAGCTCAAACTCACCTTTATACGACCAAAAATCGTATCTGGTCATTAAACTACGATCAAAAATCGAACTCATTACTTTGGTACGATAATGTTGATAATATTCTTTATCAGTACTCCCTCGTTAGTCAAAAATTACTTCAAAAAGTATCTATGCAGGGAGTTTCAGGTTATTCAACTACGTTACCTTTGAGCCCAAGTGAAATGCTAGCGACACAATACCCATACACCCGCCACATTTATCAACTCAGTTTAGATGCCCTTAATTTAGAAGATATTGCACCGGAAAATATAAATACATTCAACGCTCAGAACACTAATAATGGATATATTTATTATTTACTTAATGATGCACAAATAAAAAGGTTAGCTGTTTTAGATACTGCTACGGGCACTGTGAGTATTAAATCAAACATTATTGATTTTTCAATAATGAAAGTTTCAAGTGATGGGGAAGAGCTATTAGCATTAAAGAGCAATGTAATTGATATTCGCGACACTGCTGAGTTAAGTTTAAAAGATACTATTACAGTTGATGGTAATATTGTAAATGTAGAGTATTTGAATAACAAAAATATAGGCTACATTTTGCGGGGTGATACAGCTACCAGTAACACGGCTTACCTATATGATAGGGCTACCAAAAAAAGTATGTTGCTACCAATTAGCAATCCAGTTTGGTTTGAGCAACTTTCAACCTCAAAGTTTATATTCCTTTCTGCGCAAAATAAGTTACAGATTTTTGATAGTTGGAATAATTTGATAACCCATGAATTTGAATTAAACTCTGTTCTATACAAACATTCATTTGCACTTAATGATAATAAACTTTTTCATTCTGATGGCTCTAATATCTATTTATATGATTTGAATTTAGGCTTTAAAGCGAATGCTGAGCTTATTTACACATTAAAGGTTGGTTTGATAACACAGCTAAGCTATGCAAAAGAGCTTGGTACTCTAGCCTTTACCACTATTACTATTAACAATAATAAGCTAGTAAAAGCTATAGAAGTGCCTAAGTAAGCTTTATTGAGTTTTTTACTTTTTAATTTAATAAGAGTGGAAGTACTATAACGATAATTTTCACTTATATCCTTCACCAATCCTCGCTACAATAACGTCATCCAATTAAGTGTGTTTTTTCAGTCAAGATTCAGTACTAATAAACTAACCTACTGAGTATTTGCACAAGAAGTGATTTACGTAATCTTCTGATCAAACATAAGACTTATTTAGCTAAAACAACGAAAAAAGGAAATTGTTTTAATGGCTCTAACAACTATTATTCTTGCTGCGGGTAAAGGTACTCGTATGCGCTCTGCTCTACCTAAAGTTTTGCACAAAGTTGCAGGTAAACCAATGGTACAGCACGTTATTGATAATGCGATGGCATTAGGTGCAACGACTACAAACCTAGTTTACGGACACGGCGGCGAACTATTACAACAACAACTTGCCGATAACAATGTAAATTGGGTACTTCAAGCTGAACAACTTGGTACTGGCCACGCAGTAGCGCAAGCCAACTCTCATGTTAATGATGAAGACACGGTATTAATTTTATACGGTGATGTACCACTAACAAAGCAATCAACACTAGAGCGTTTATTAGCCGCAACACCTAAAAATGGTTTAGCTGTATTAACGGTAAATTTGGTAAACCCAAATGGCTATGGTCGAATGCTTCGTGCCGGTGGTAAGTTAGTCGGTATTGTTGAGCAAAAAGATTCAAGCCCAGAGCAGTTACTTATTAACGAAGTAAATACAGGCATTATGGCTGTTAACGGTAAGCTATTAAAAACATGGTTAGGTAACTTATCTAACAATAATGCACAAGGCGAGTACTACTTAACAGATATCGTTGCAATGGCTCACAGTGAAGGCGTAGAAATCACTTCAGCTCAGCCAGACCATGCAATGGAAGTTGAGGGCGCAAATAACCGCGTACAACTTGCAGGCTTAGAGCGCGCTTACCAAGCATGGCAAGCAGAAGAGTTAATGTTAAATGGCGCAACACTTGCTGACCCTGCGCGTATTGATGTGCGAGGAACAGTTACCACCGGTGAAGATGTACTTATCGACGTAAACGTTATTTTTGAAGGCACGGTCACGCTTGGTAATAATGTACAAATAGGTCCTAACTGTGTCCTTAAAAATTGTAGTATTGGCGATAACGTTATTATTAAAGCTAATACGCTGATTGAAGATGCCACAGTTGCAGATAAGTGTACGCTTGGTCCTTATGCTCGCCTTCGCCCAGGCGCTGTAATGGAAGAAGACTCGCACATTGGTAACTTTGTTGAGATGAAAAAAACCCGACTAGGTAAAGGCTCTAAAGCCAACCACTTAAGTTATTTAGGTGATGCTGAAATTGGCGAAAAAGTGAATATTGGCGCTGGCACTATTACCTGTAACTACGATGGTGTTAACAAAGCAAAAACTATTATTGGCGATAATGCCTTTATTGGTTCTAATTCATCACTCGTTGCCCCAGTAAATATAGGTGCAACTGCAACAATTGGTGCAGGCTCTGTGATCACCAGTACCGTTGAAGATGACCAATTAGCAATTGCACGCTCTAAACAGCGTAATTTAACGGGTTGGAAACGCCCAGTTAAAAAATAACAATAGAGGCTACTTAGGTAGCCTTTTTTATTTTAGCTGAAGTTTAAATTGCTCTTTATAGCGTCTAGACAAGTTAAGTACTTTACCTGTTGTTAGTTTTATTTCACTGTCGCCACTGGGGAGTGCTGTAATGGACTCCACTTTATCGAGTTTTACGCCATGGCTGCGGTGAATTCTACAAAATCCCTGTACTTCAAGTTGTTTGCTCAATGCTGTAAGCGTTGCCCTTAACGGATATATGCGTGAGCCTATATGTAGGTTTACATAATTACCCGACGATTCAAGCCAATCAACATCCTCTATTTTTATAATGAATTCTTTTCCGAGCTTTTTAACTAATAGGCGGTTTATGGTCGATGTTGTTTGCTGCTCACTTTCTTCAATTGAAGAGGCTTCACCTAGTAACTGCTGCACCACATATTGATATACTTTGATAAGTACGATGAAAAACACAAAGCTTATAGCGTCTTTCTGGTATTCATAAATAAGCTCAAACCAGCTAAGTCCAAAGTTGTAAGACCCATCATTCAACAAATATATGAATTTACGAACCCCTACCATAATACCAACGTGTAACACGCTAAATATAATAGAGGCACCAAAGTACATACCTAATGAAGCCGTAATATTTTGCCAATTAAAAGATAAGTGTCTTAAAAACCAAATTAAAATAGGGAATATAAGCAAAGTACTCAAGGCACTTGAATACTCCCAAACAAATGGCTCCCACATTAAAAAAGTTAAAGCCCCTTCTCTTTGGGCTTCCATTATTTGGGTTGTAGCGTTTACTGTATTATTAATTAATACGTAAGCACACAGTAATACTGATGCGTAAATGCTTTGAAAACGTTGAAAGTGCTGTAGGTTCATAAATGTATGCTTATTGCTGACGTGGCACGCTTATCCCTGTATACCACCTTTTATCACTATTGCTTGTAATATAAGCACTTATAGATAGTTTTAGCGAGAGCTTTAGGTATGAATAACGCATAACATATATAAAGTAGTAAAAGCATGAGCACTCAAGTACAACAACCTTCATTAGTTAATTCGCGTAAATATTATCTTGATTGGCTTAGGGTAATCGCATTTGCGTCGCTAATTTTTTATCACATTGGCATGTTGTATAGCGAAAACTGGGGATTTCATTTTAAAGGTAATTATACATCACAGTATGTTGAATATTTAATGTTGGTGTTTTCACCTTGGCGCATGTTGCTCATTTGGTTTATATCGGGCGTAGCACTGCGTTTTATGATTGATAAAGTACGCAGCTTTAAGTCTTGGTTACATTTCACCTTATACCGCTCTATTTTTTTACTATTACCCTTGCTGGTGGGGTTATGGTTAATAGTGCCTTTACAGCTGTTTGCAGAAATGTCACAGCAAGGTGTTATTGATATTAGCTATTGGCAATTTTATTTAGCTTTTATAGAGACAAA
Organism: Pseudoalteromonas sp. c7(2019); assembly: GCF_011378625.1. Taxonomy (NCBI): domain Bacteria; kingdom Pseudomonadati; phylum Pseudomonadota; class Gammaproteobacteria; order Alteromonadales; family Pseudoalteromonadaceae; genus Pseudoalteromonas; species Pseudoalteromonas sp. c7(2019). The sequence goes on from NZ_WTKS01000020.1 coordinate 55,089, forward strand.
CAATACGCTTTTTATTAATTATCAGTCTGGAGTGTGGCCGAATGTGGATGTAAATCACTTATGGTATTTGCGCTCGTTGTGGCAATTTATGCTGATCATTATCGTTTTAACTCTTTTTGCACGCTTGCCTTTTCTTACGCCTTTAAAAACATTTGTTAAAGGGGATATGTCATTTGGGCTTTTAATTACCTTGCTCACTATTGCCGTACTATTTACAAGCCATTACTTAACTGGCGATTCAATCAGAGAGACTAACGGCTTAATACTGCTACTCGCAGGATACATACTTGCCAAAAACACTTACTTTTGGAACTGCTTAAATAAAAACTTGGTATTACTAGCTTTGAGTTTTGCGGTTTTGTTTGTACTTATAATATTAAGTTATCAGAAGGTGTTTACTCTTCCTCATTTTATTTTAAGCGCTAGCTACAATATTCAACGTGTTGTAGGTGTATTTTTTGTACTCGCGTTCGCTCACCGATTTTTAAATTTTAATACTTACTATTTAAAACAGCTCAATGTATGGGTGTTTCCCTTTTATTTATTGCATCAAAGCATTTTGATTATTTTGTGTTTTTTACTACAGCCTTTAAGTTTAGGGCCTGTTGCTGAACCATTCATCATTATTACAGGGACTTGGTCTTTTTGCGGTGTTATTACATGGGGTATTACACGTATTGATGTACTTAGACCTTTGTTAGGGGTTGCAATTAAACGAGATTATTCCCCGACTGTAAAAATTCTTGGTTATACGGCCGCTTTAATTTTAATAACTCCGCTAGCGTATAAGCTAATTACTTAGGCTGAGAGGCTGTATTAAAACTGCCATAATCTTGTCATGCCTGTGTGTTGATATTTAGCAAATACAATACTAAGGAAAATCACATGTTTAAAAAATCAATTATTGCGCTGTCACTTATATCTGTTCTTACTGGTTGCTCACTTGATGGTGACGATGGTCAAAACGGCTCTCAAGGATTACAGGGAGAACAAGGCACAGGTGGGACTAATGGGTTAAATGGTATAAATGCCAATTCAGCATTAAATATTAACCTTGTGGGTAGAGGTGTATTAAATACACAAAGCCCAGAAGGTGCAGCTGAAATAGTTGCATATCAAGCATCTAAAAAATGGATTTACGCTATTAACAGTTCAGGTGATGACGCTGTTATTAATATTTTACCCGCAGACACCTTTGATACTGCCGCACTCGTTAAAGATAACGAAGGGGTTATAAACGGCACAAATTTAACATCCGTTATTACGTTGCCTTTAAACGAGTTTACCCAAGGCGATGCAAACAGCATTGCTATTGATGAAAATAACAATCTACTTGCAGTGGCAATGGCTGCTGAAAGCACGGGTGATGCAGGTCAAATTGCTTTTTACGATATAAGCGGCGACTCACCTGTATTTATTAAAAATGTTACAGTCGGATTTTTACCAGACATGGTGACGTTCACCCATGATGGTGCAAAGGCAGTGGTTGCTAACGAAGGTGAACCAAGTGGCGACTACAGCGTAGATCCTGAAGGTTCTATTAGTATTATCGATATAACAAATAATGTAATAGCCGATACAGCAATAAATATTGATTTTAAAGCCTATAACAACAAACAAACCGAACTAGAAGCGCAAGGGGGAGTTTTTGCAAACCCAAATGGTCGTACTATTAACGGTAATCTAATAAATACCACCGTAGCTATGGATTTAGAGCCCGAGTACGTTAGCATTTCTAAAGATAACAAATATGCTTATGTATCTATTCAAGAAAACAATGCACTTGCAATAGTTAACCTACAAGACAACAGTCTTGAGCTAAAGGGCTTAGGCTTTAAAAATTGGTCAAGCTTACAACTTGATGCCTCAGATAAAGACGGCGGCGTGAATTTTAAATCATACCCAGGGCTCTATGGTATGTACCAGCCCGATACTATTTCAAGCTTTAGTTGGAAAGGCGCTAACTTTATAGTCACTGCCAACGAAGGTGACGCAAGAGAATACTTTTTTGATACAGCTGATGAAGCAGACTGTATAGCAAAGGGCGGGCTTGATTACGATAAAGACGATGGCTGCTTAGCTTATATAGATGAAAGCCGCGTTGAAGACTTAACGCTTGCTGCTAATTTTGATTACTTAAATAATGACAATGATGATATTGGTCGCTTAAAAGTAACAACAATAAAAGGCGATACCAATAACGACGGACAATACGAATCGCTTTATGCTTATGGTGCACGTTCTTTTACTATTTGGGATAGCAATGGGCTGGTGGTTTTTGATTCAGGTGACGATATAGCACGTATAACAGCATCTGTGCATGGTGAATCATTTAACAATAATGAAGATGAAAACAAAGGTGACTCACGTTCAGATGATAAAGGCGCAGAGCCTGAAGCGCTGACTATTGGTAAAATTGACGATCGTACATTTGCTTTTATAGGGCTTGAGCGTATGGGTGGGATTATGGCTTACGACATTACCAATCCATATAATGTGCAGTTTGAAGACTACTTCTATAATAGAGGCTTAATTAAAGGAGCGAATATTACAGGCGATTTGGCACCTGAAGGAATGGTATTCGTTTCAGCAGAGCAAAGTGCAACAGGAAATCCACTCTTAATTGTTGGAAATGAAATATCAGGCTCTATTGCCGTATGGGAAATAGCATCTAAATAAATATTTAATTTTAAATAAAGCTGTGTGTTGTTTGTTTAACATACAGCTTAGTTTAAACCTTACTAATACATCATCAATTGATACATAAATTATGAGTGTTTTTTAAACTAAAAGTATCCTACAGCCCTTTATTTGTATAGCTTTCATACTAAATTCATTTAATTGTCAAAAAGCTGAAATAAAACATTGACCCCCGCTCGAATCTCCCTATAATGCGACCCCACTGAGACAGGAAACGCCAACGCATAGCGAGGCACGAACTACTCAGAGAGTTAAATAAAACTTCGGTTTTAAATCTTCCAAAAGAAAGTTTAAAACTAAGTGTTGACTCAAAAAATAAAGGGTGTATCATTCTCATCCCTTGAGACGCTAAAGCGACTCAAAACGTTCTTTAACAATATAAAGCAATCATCTGTGTGGGCACTCGTACAGATTGAGTTCTAACAGCCAACCTACTTAGGTAG
>NZ_WTKS01000021.1:0-55540 GCF_011378625.1 Pseudoalteromonas sp. c7(2019)
AGGCTACGATTTAGCAAAATCTCTTGAGTCAGACTTGTGATCAAGAGACAGCTTTATAGCGGCTTTTTATTTTCTGTATTTTCATGCAGTTCGAGTTTTGGTGCACTCATACCTTTGAGTAACCGACCAAATATATCAGCGCCGGTAATAATGCGCTTCACATCACTCCACACTAACACCACGTCGTGATCAATGGCCCCATCAAACGATTTATCTAAAGAATGACTAGCCCGTATTTTTAAAATAACTTCACTCAGGCGCATCGCTTCATCAGCAACAATAATAGGTCTGTGGCAATAATGATAAGGGTCGAACGTCTCTGGTTCAAACAAGGCTGAACGTAAAAAGCCGTCAGCATCTACCACTAATAAAGGCCAACCGTCTTCATTGGTAATGATCACCCAGTTATAACCTGACTTATGTAGTTTTCGTAAAAACTCATTATCAGTCGTTAATGTAAGGTCTGGGAAAATAGGCAAATCAAGCTTAGTAGGCAAAGCAATAATAGAGTCTGGATCAATTACCTCACCCTCTTTGGTTACGCTTATTTCATCTAAGCTAAAAAAGTTAAGCGCGCCTATTCCCTCAACGTGCTGAACATCAGCCTCTTCTGCTTCTATGTGTTTGCGAATAATACCTCTGAGCTCACTTTCAGCAAAGTACGTAATCCCCTCTTTACCTAACCATGCATCGAGAATTAAAGCTGTTGGCTTAGCAACTATATAAAACAGAATCTGATAAAACTTAATTAACGGCGAAAGTAGGCTCGCCATTTTTAGCGCATTACGCGAAAAATAAGCCTGCGGTGTTATTTCACCAATAATAGTAATTGCGATAGTTGAGAATAAAAACGAACTTGCGCCCATTAATACCGAATCAGAAAGTAGTGTAAGTAGTACGTTAATACCTACGTTGCCCCACAAAATAGTCGATAATAAAAAGTTAGAGTCGTTTCGAAGGGCCATCACCTTTATGGCCGCCTCGTTCCCTTTTGCACTTTCCATTTCGAGCTGAAGCCTACTTAGTGAAAAAAACGCTAAGTTTAAGCCCGAAAATATTGCTGACTGTGAAATACACAAAGCAATTGCACACCAAATCATGACTTCAAAGGTCATTGTATTTTCCTGTTAGTAATACCAATCCGCAATAATACTTAATCAATTTGAGGGGTTAAATCTGACGCTAACTACGTTAAAAATTTCTGATATAGAACAACTAAATAACGAAATTTTTGCCTTGTTATCGACACGATTTTCTTCCCTCAAGATAGATCACTTAATTAAGCGAATTGGCATAAGGCTTATAAAAGCAATAAACTGCCTAAACCTAAAAAGGTAACAAACCCAACAATATCGGTAACGGTAGTTAAAATTACCGAACCAGATAACGCAGGATCAATTTTCATTTTGTCTAAAATAGACGGAATAACAACACCTGCTAGTGACGCAGCGACTAAATTCAATAATATGGCTACCGTAATCGTAATACTGAGCATTAAATCGTTAAACCATAAAAAGGTAAGTAGGCCTATTACAAACGCCCATACCAAGCCATTTACAGCGCCAACACGTAGCTCTTTTTTAAGTAACGCATTGCGGTTTGAATCTGTAACCTGTCCAAGCGCTAAACCACGCACAATAACGGTTAATGTTTGACTACCTGCGATCCCGCCCATAGAAGCAACCACTGGCATTAATACAGCTAGTGCTACAACCTGTTCTATAGTTGCGCCAAATAAACCGATGAACCAAGACGCTAAAAAGGCAGTAGCTAAGTTAATACCTAACCATATACCACGGTTTTTAGCACTTTTTCGCACACTTGCGAACAGGTCTTCGTCTTCACGTAAACCACCGGCTTTAGCGGCTGCTTCATCAGCAATTTCTTGTCGTAATTCATAAGCAGAGGCAATGGTTAATCGCCCAAGTAATTTGTTATCAGCATTAACCACTGGCAGTGCCATTTTTTCACTGTGGATCACCACTTCTGCCGCTTCATATAAATCATCATCAGCATGGAGCGATGAAAAGTCATGATTTGCCAATGTCATTAAGTTATCGGTGTCGCTGGCTTTTATTAAATCATTTACCGCAACCTCACCTATTAAACTACCCTTGCGGCTTACTAAATAAATAACTTCACTGTATTGCGGTAAACCTTTATGTAGCAATTTTTTAGCACCACCGGCTGTTAGCTTCTCCGATACTTTTAAAAAGTCAAAACCTAACCAGTGACCAAGTTGTTCTGGCGGGTATTGCTGCGCTAAATCATATTGTTTGGTTTGCGCTTCATCGAGTTGCTTTTTTGCATACTCAACAAATCGCTCTGGTATAACTTCTTCAAGTTCCAGTAGCTCTTCTACATTAACTTCATCAAGAAGCTTAAAAGCCTCAGTGTCTTCTAGTGTTTGCAGCAACCACAAGCAACTATCTTCACTTAAATTAACAAAAATTTCGTGTTGCGTGTCTTCGTCAAGCAACTGCCAAATTTCAAGTCGTTGTTCTTTTGGTATCGCCTCAAAAAGTAATGACAGGTGCTCTGTTGAAAGCGTTAACTGCGCATCTGCTAATAATTTATTTTTGCGTTCTGTTGTATCGCATTGCAATAAATCATTTATGAGCTGTGGAAGTTGGTCTACCGGATACTCAATCATCTTAAAACCTTAAAATTTAAAAGCGCACATTATTTATAGTCTACTTGAACAATAAAAAATTGCAGAAAAAACGTGAACTTATTAAGCATGCGCAAGCTATTTTTGCGCATTGTATGGGCAAACTAAATGCAGTACTAATATTTATTTTAAAAAATTAAAAAAACAGTAAAAGGAATTGTTTTTGAGGGATTAAACAACAAGTAAGCAAACCAAAGGGATTACTTATAATAAAAAAAATCCCATATTAGCTAGGCTAATATGGGCAAAATCACACAATGAATTAGGTGTTTTTTAAATTACGGTTTGTGCTTTAAATTAAAGTCTATCAGTAATATTTCGTACTAAGTCTGAATCTACAAATTGAGTAATAAGTGCAGCGCCCCACGCATAGCCACGCTGTATTGGGTAACCTTTAAAAATCCAGCGTTTACGCACGTGATTAAAGCGCTCTAAATAGTCTTGCTTTTTTTGTGGTAGAGGTTGCTCACCCAATTTATTCCATGCTTTATATACACCTGACATATCAGACCCTCGCATAAAGCGTTGCAACCAGCGCGGAAAACGTGAAAAGCTAATAGTGGACTGAAAATCAATAAAATAAGGTTTACCGTCTGCGCCGCATAAAATATTACCCATATTACGCAAGTCTAAATGCACGATGCCTTTGCGATGCATTTTTGCTACTTGACGCTCAAGCTCACTAAAAAAGTTAACAGGTAGTGTTTTGTCTTCATGAATTAAAGCGCGCAGTGGCGTGCCTTCAATATAGTTATAAGCAACCGCTATCGGCGACAATCTACAAAAGCGGTTAGCAACTGCATCAAGCTCTGCTAAACGGCTCAACCCTTTATACTCTTGATTTACCGATAGTCGCGCAAATGTTTTGCGGATAAACCAGGGGCTTTGGCTAAAATCTTTAACAATTAAATCAAATTCATTATCTTTATATCGATACACAATCGCGTTAGCAAAACGTCCCTTATGGACAACACTTAAGTGATGTTGCATAAAAGTATGTTCTGGATGTTGCTGCTGTAATTGTACTAACAAATTATTTTCAATCATAACAAACCTAACAAGATGATAACTTTAATTGCCTAGGCAACTATATTATCAAAGTTAGATTCTACGCACAATCAGATCAACTAATTAGCACGCTAACTTTCTGTTGAAACAGTATCGCTATTTTATTGATAATCTATTTGTGGGGGGAATTTCGGGTAATGTATCTAGATTATTTATAGCTTTAAATAATAAGTCTATTATTTGATTTTTTTCTGGCTCTGAAAAACCATTTAATGCTTGAGCATAGACTTCGTTTACTACAGGCATTATTTCTGGACAAAGAGCTTTACCTTTTTCACTTAAACACAAAATAGTTGAGCGCTTATCAAGCTCACATTGCGTTTTAATAATGAGTCCTTTTTCTTCAAGTCGGTTTAGTAAGCGGCTCATAGCGCCACGATCATAAACCATATACTCACAAAGTCCTGCAAGCGTATTAACCGACTCTCTCGCAAGTAGTACAACCACAATATATTGCGCAGAAGTTAAGTCCATAGGAAGTAACTTGGCATCAACATGAATGGCTAATCTCGAGCGTAAAAAAGACACTAAACGCCCCAAGTCTTGCTCTGGCGCTAACTCTTCTCGAGTACAACGTTTAATTGATGGCATGTTTTGCATGGTTATTCCACTGTATAGGTATATTTGCATGCTGATAGACCTTAACACATACAAAAAATTCAATAATTTTTATAAAAACTAAGCAGCTAAAACTAAGCCACAAAAATAAAGCCGCTATTAGCGGCTTTTACTGTAAAGCTTTAAACTTTGTTAAATTTTAAACTGGCCAACAAGCTGGCCTAAGTTTTCACCACGCGCAGCTAAATGCTGGCCTACCGAAGAGGTAGTTTTGCTTGAAATAGTTAGTTCATTAACGATTTCTTGAATGGCAAATACATTACGGTTTATTTCTTCTGTAACGCTACTTTGCTCCAGCGCCGCTGTCGCAATTTGCGTACTCATGTCGTTAATTGATCTAACTGAGGTTGTTACCGCACCTAAACTTTCTGAAATAGCACGAGACGATTCTACTGAGCGATTACAACTATTCTGACTCGCTTGCATTGCGGCTACAGCATCCGATACTAAATTATGTAACTCACTCAACATTTCACTAATCTCTAATGTGCTAACTTGAGTACGACTTGCTAAGCTTCTTACCTCATCAGCAACAACAGCAAACCCTCGCCCTTGCTCACCTGCTCGTGCAGCTTCTATTGCAGCATTAAGTGCAAGTAAATTTGTTTGCTCGGCAATTCCACCAATTACGCTTAGTACACTATTAATCTTTTTAGATTGATCACTGAGTGAATCAACTTGTTCTGCGGCTAGGTTTATCTCGCCCATTAGGTTAGACACCTCACTGAGTGAAATATCAACACACTCTTGAGCTTTAGCAACTTCTTGCGTTGCCGCTTGGGTTGACTCTGCCACTTGATTCGTATTTTGAGCCACCTCATGAGAAGTAGCCGACATTTCGGTAATAGCCGTCGCAACAAGGTCTGTTTCATGATTGTGATTAAGTAGTTTGTCTTCAATTAATCGTGTTTGTGTATTTATATCACTAGAGGCTGTTTTTACATCGTGTGTTACATCAACCACATTGGCAATAATGCCATGTAGCTTACTTACAAACATATTAAATGCTTCGCCAAGTTGGCCTATTTCATCGTTAGTATCAATGTCTAAACGTTTGGTTAAATCGCCCTCACCTTTAGCAATGTCGTCAAGGCTTTGCGCCATACGCTGTATTGGTTTTACCATTGTATTTGCGGCAACTAACGCACATATAATAGTTAACACAACCCAAAATAAAGCAATTAGCAATAAGGTCACTACCTTATCATTCATGTGCTCTTGCATTGCTGTTTGATATTTAAGTAGTTCTGCGTCTATATCATCCATATATGCGCCAGTACCAATCATCCAGTTTGTACCTGGGATCATTGCTGCATAGCCCATTTTTTCAACTAAGCCTGTGGTATTTGGTTTTTGAAAATGATAGTTAAAAGCGCCACCGCCTTTTCTAGCTTGATCTAATAAACCCACTATTATTTTTTTACCGTTAGGGTCAGTCATCCCTATTTTGTTTTGCCCTTCAATAGCATCACCTAATAATGCATGAAAAACACTAACGCCATTTGTGTCGTATATAAAAAAGTAACCACCTTGACCAAATGTTAAATCTCTTAAAGCGTTTTTAGCATCTTGCTCAGAGCCATTTGCTATTTGATAGCGCACAATTTTACTGGCAATTTCCACCTCGGTGCTTAGCAACGTTTGTTTGTCACTTATTAGTTTAGTTTGAAATGCTTCAAAATTTTGTTGCTGATTTTTATTCTCTAAATAATAAGAACTCAGCATCAAGCTAATCAAAAGTAGCATTAAGGGCAATATAGCTAATAACAACAGTTTGTTTTTCAAGCTTAAATTACTCATTATTTCTCCGGGGTATATAAATGCATATATAGCGACAATAGCCAAAAATTAAATTACGGCTGTTTACATTGTTTTATTGGGTTTAAAAGCATAGTAAATAAAAACAAATTGGTGGGAGTAAACTCATACTATGCTCAATTAGCAGATATTATAGTCACAAGGAAGGTATTTGGACACTAAAAACACTGAGACCTTCGTATTAATTAATATATAATTTGCCACTCTTTCATTAGAGATTTAAAGTTCTAGCAGCTGCATTGATCTAAACTTAATTTTATAGCGTACTAAGACGACTAATCACCAGCTATGTAATGAGTTAACGCAGGACTCATGTTAGTATTGATTTTAGGTTCATATAAATAATGAACATATAGATATTAAACTTCCATTAACATATAATAACCCTATATTACTAATACCAAACAACTAGAAAATCGGAACGCATCACTTTGAGCCACAGTTATAATCTAATAAAAATGAATTATTAATGAAATATATTTTATACCTTGCACTTTTAGTGTCTGCTCATGCATTCTCAGCACCTGTAAATAATAGTATCGCTTTTTACTACTCAGCGCCGATGCCATTAGCCGAAATGACCTTTTATTCTCGCGTTGTAGTCCAGCCTGATCTTGTGACTGAGCACGAACTTAATTGGTTTAAACAGCGTAATATTGCTGTTTATGCTTATTTAAGTGTTGGTGAGTCGTTTAATCAAAGTGAGTCATCACTTAGCATAAACCCCAACTGGAATAGCCACATTGCGGATTTAACATCAGCACATTGGCAACAATATATTGCAAATAGCGCTGCGGCATTAAAAGCACGTGGCTTTAGCGGCTTATTTTTAGATACCCTTGATAGCTATCAGCTATTAGATGCTACACACAGTAAACCCGATCAACAAGCTGGGTTAGTCACCATAATAAGCTCACTATCTGAGACTTTTGACAAGCACCTTATCCTCAACCGGGGCTTTGAGTTATTGCCTAAACTCGCTAATTTAGCCAAAGACTTAGTTGCTGAGGGTTTGTATAGCCACTTTAATCCGACCGACAATAGCTATAAACTGACCAACAAAAACGACCAAGATTGGCTAAGCGCACAATTAAAAACAGCACAAGACTTAGGCCTCAACGTCCAAGTTATTGATTATGCAAAGCCCGATAATCGCCTCGCTATGGCACAAAATATTATAGACGCCGGTTTTAATCCATGGGTAACCGATGGTCACCTGCAAACATGGGGAACATCATCAATTACACCAGTGCCTAGGCGCATCCTAATTCCGTACAACAGTAACGTAAAGCCACTCATTTACACTACCGTACATTTAAAGCTTGCGACCATGATTGAGTATTTGGGGTATATACCTAATTACATAGATATGGCAAAGCGCGATTTACCTTTAGTTGATCCTAGCTTACATGCTGGTATTATTTCGTGGACCTCAAGTGACGCATTTTACACACAAACACTTAATAATTGGCTTGAAGCTAATTTAGGTGTGGTGCCAGAGCTTATTTTAGGCGAGTTACCACAATCAACTAAATTATTATTAAGCTTAGGTATTGAGTCGTTAAACACACTACCTGAAGGTCCATATCAACAAGATAGCTTTGCACCTTGGCTCAAAGGGGAATCCACAACACCTCCCCCTATTGTTAAACCATACTTACTCAAATTAGCAACTGATGCGACTCCTTTAATTACAATAAAATCATCGGATGACACAATAGTTGTACAAGCTGCTAAAACTAAATATGGTGCAGTAGTAGTTGCTCCTTGGCTAATTGATACATTTCCGATGGAAGGCAGCAAATGGGTTATTGATCCGCGTACACTACTAACTCAGGCTATGGGACTACCACCTATATTAGTGCCAGATACAACCACCGAAAGTGGCAGGCGAATGCTTACGCTGCATATCGATGGAGATGGATTTACAAGTGTTGCCCACTACGCAGGTAAGCCTTATTCAGCAGAAGTAATTCGAGATGAAATAATTAAACACTACAAACTACCATTAACGTCATCAGTGATCCAAGCTGACATTGAAGAAGGCGGTATTCATTCTAAACAAAGTGCCAAACTCGAAGGTATTGCGCGTAGTATTTTTAATCTGCCTTACGTAGAAGTTGCTTCACACACTTATAGTCACCCCTATTTCTGGACTGCACTATCTGGGCGAAAAAAAATAGATGAAGACGACACCGATTACGGTTTTCATCTAGATGTACCTGGCTACAACACAATTAGCCTTAAAAAAGAAATTACAGATTCGATAAAATATATTGATGAAAAGCTCACACCTAAAAATAAAAAAACAGTGATGATACTTTGGTCTGGTGATGCAACTCCTGGCCCTAAAGCGCTTGAACTGGCCCGTGACGCTGGTGTGTTAAATGTCAATGGCGGTAATACTGATGTAAATGCTGATAACCCTAGCCTTACACATATATCACCTATTGGCCGACCTGAGCGTGATTTGCTGTATCAAATTTATGCCCCCATATTAAATGAAAATGTTTACACAAACTTATGGCATGGCCCTTATTACGGCTTTAGACGCTTAACTGAAACATTCGAAATAACAGAAAAACCATATAGGTTAAAGCCTTACACTATTTATTATCACTTTTACTCAGGCGAAGTTCTTGCGGGTTTAGACGCTCTTAAACACAACATAGATTATGTTTTAGCAAGACCAAATACGCCTGTGCATTTAAGCCATTATGCAAAAGTAGCAAAAGATTTTTACTTTTCTGCACTTGCAAAAAACAGTAATAATGAATGGTTATTTAGCTCAAAGTACATTCGTACTCTACGAATACCTACCGATTTTGATGTGCCAAACATAGCTCAAAGTGAAGGTGTATCTGGTGTAACTGAAAAAGGTGACTACATACACGTTATAAATAACATAGCTCGCCTTAGCTTTGATCACAGCCAAAATAGTAAAAAACCTTATTTAGCGTCTGCAAATGTTGTTATTAATAACTGGCAAGTTAACGGGCCTGTTAGTTTTAAAGCGTGGGTACCCGCTTCACTCGATTTAATGAATGCACGCTCTTGCGAATTTGTATCTGGTTTGGGTGAGCGCTTTAAAGGTATTAATCGAGGTAAATTAACACATTTTGAAATACCTACAGGTGACTTTTATGGTTACCTTAACTGCAACGGAGCCGCACTATAATGAATACTAAAAAGCGCCCTCAGTTAATTTCTATAAAAACAATATTAGCGATACTAGCTGTAAGTTGTTTTGCACTTTATGCATTATTTCCTCACACCTTATTTTTTGAAGATGATGCACTTTCGCAAGATTATACCTTTGAAAAATCGTACCTTAATGCAGCGCTCAACACAGAGCCCGACAACGAAAAGCTTCGCGCAAAGTTGGTTGAGCTACATATAGGGCTTAGTGAGTATTCACAAGCCACTAACGAGCTTGAAAAGCTACCTAGAGGTGAGCGCAAAGCGACGCTTGAAATAAAGCTGCTTTACTCATTATGGCTAGCAAGCGGGGCTAGTATTGACGACCGCTTTGAAGAGCTATCTTTAAAAATAGGTGCTCATAAAAATTGGAACGAACAAATACTAACTATTGCAAAAGCAGTTGGGTTAAACGCAAAAGTTGCTCAGTACTATCAAAAAAATAAACAGCCACTCCTTGCAGCCGATTACTGGTTAAGCGCAGGGGAACCTGACAAAGCACTCGCAATTTATAAAATAAATATAAATGCTGACATTGCAGCTAAAGCGATTGAAACTGCACTGGGCGCAAATAACCCGATTCAAGCTTATTCATGGTGGAAAACCTATGGCGACCAAGCCGATGTTAAACGCACCCTTTATTTAGCTAACCTAGCTGGCAACACAGAAGATGCAGCTCAAGCCATTGAAAGCTTATTAAAAGCTGAGCCAAATAACACCGACTACTTAACAAAAGCAATGCACCTGCGTTTAGCAAATGGAAATGCAAAAGGGGCAGAACAATTACTCGCAAAGTTATTACTACAGAGCCCAGATGACAAAGAGCTACATTTATTAAATTGGAAGATAAAGCGCTGGCAAAACAAGCCTAAAGAAGCTCTTCGAGAATTTAAATGGCTAATGTCTAACAAAGCAGTAACTCCTGCGATGCTTACCGACAGTATTAACGATGCCACCGCTTTATATTTATACCAAGATGCTAATGATATATACGAATACAAGGCGCAAAACAGAAGTCTGAAAGGCAATGGTTTTGCTAATTGGATGCAAGCTAACGAATTTATTGGTAACACAAAGCAAGAGTTAAACAATATTGAACGCTTTGAGCAAATAAATGGTAAAAGTGTATTATCACAATACTGGAAAGCAAAAGTGCTTCACGATACTGGTAATTTAAAAGCCTTAAGAGTCTTGTGGCCTACATATAAAGGGCCTAAAAATGAAGAAGATTTACTTTGGATTGCCCGCGCATTTTGGCTAGAAGATGACTTTGCTACAGCTCTGCAAGTGCTAAAAAGTAAACAACAAAGTTCTGATGATGAGTTTTGGAGCGCCAATGTAGACATGGCAATGCGAGTCCAAGACAAAGCTCATGAGCTATATGCATTAGAACAGTTACAAAAAATAAGCCCTTTAAGCGTAGGCGACATGCTGCACTACCAACAATTACGCTTTGAAGGTCGGCCTCAGGAGCTTCTTGATTATTTATGGAAAAGCGAGTCGCAAACTGACCGTCAATTGATTCAAATTGCATTATTAAGTACACAAGTAAATGATGCTAAATCAGTTGCACGTATTCATGCTGAACTTGATAAGCAGCGCTACAATAAAGCCCTCTACCCTGCTTGGTTAATTCTATCAAATTGGTATCAAAACCAAAGTGATTTAAATTCAGCTTATACAACTTTAAACCGCGCCGCTAAATTAAGTGAATATGACTCTGATGTTGTGCTTGCACAAGGTTGGTTAGCGCTGCAAATGCACGACACCGTGATGATTAGCCGCATTTTAGCTCGCTATTCTGAAAGTGATCCTTCCTATGCGTGGACCCAGCTATTAGCAAGCTTATCTATTCACGAGAAGTCATATAACAGTGCTTACTTTTATTTGCGTAAATTGGCCATTGCAGATCCAAGTGACTTAACAACACTGGTTAACTTAGCCGATGTAATGAAACAACTTGGCTACTATGCAAATGCTGCTGAACTTAATCACTATTTACTGCAACACTTACCTAAAGATAAATATGCATACAGAGGCCTAATGTTCCGCTGGGCGGGCGCGATGGCTGTTCCTCATTTAATGCAATTAAACACAATGGAAGAACTTGCCCCCGACACTATTGGTGAACCTCAAACAAACTGGTGGTTAGCGCGCAGGGCTGCACAAAAATTAGAGCCATGGCAAAAGCTACAACTTTATATGACCAACGGCGAATTTAATAAAGCGAAACAGCTTATAGCTGAAGGTTCACTAAGCAAATTAGATGAGCTAAACGCCCTACTCTATTTAAAACAACCCTATGCCACCATGCAACGTTGGTACGAAGAACTCACTGGCGAACCAAATGAATCGCAATTGAGTTTACTCAGAAATGCACGTGCATCCTACTTTAGGGCGCTTGAAATAAACCTATCACCAGAGGCTGGATTAAACAGTAGCCAGTACGATGTAAACGTTTATTTTCCTTATGCTAATGGGCAATGGAAATTAAGTTTAAGTAATCAGCAAAATCTTGATAACAACGGATTACTGTTTGCGATAGAAGATAAGATGACATTTGGTCGTTGGTATTTTGATGCAAAAATAGATTCTCACCAAGGTAGCTTAGTTAGCCGTCAAGGTTTTAGCTTAGACTCTCGTTATCAATGGGATTCGCGTACACAGGTAGGTTTAAAGCTTGAATATAATGTTGAAAACCGCCAATCAGAAGCGCTACTTAGTTATGCTCAGCTAGATAAAGCCACGGCCTATGTTAACTACAATATTGATGGTAGACAAAACGTACAGCTATCAGCAGCAGCGATGTCTTTTTCTCGAAGAAGCGATGGCAGCTCACTAATAAACGGCCAAGAATACAATGCACGTTACCAATACAGCATTTTAAAAGACCGTCCAATTTGGAACGCTTATTTTAGTGCGCAATGGCAAGACTTTGAACGTGTAAATGCATTAATAAATACAGAATCAAGACCTCTAAGAGTTGACCTTCAACCATTTAGACGTTTTGCACTAGGGACCTCATTTGCTTCAACGGGTTCTTTAGAACCTCCTTATTTAGGTGCAAGCCCTTCATGGTTATTTGATATAAGTACTGGCTATCAAACACTTAACGATACAGTAGATGTATCAGTTTCAAGTGGCGCTGGTTGGTCTGTACTGGGCGATGATTTATTTAAATTACAGCTGGGTTACCAAAGTAGTAATAAAGTGGGTAACTCAGATACACAATTACAATTAGGTTATTACGTACATTTTTAATGTTAGGAGAGAGTATGTTTCGTTTAATTATACCGTGTTTGGTATTACTATTATCAGCATGTACCACCAGCAGAGTTGCTGATGATGTAGAGCTTAGCCCTTCAAAAATTGTGGCATTAATGCCACTTGTTAATCATGCTCAAACACCGCTTGCAGGTGAGCGTGCTGAAGATATTTTAGCCAGTATTTGGCAACAAAATAAATTACCAACTCTTATACGCGCACCTCGCGTAAACACCAAAGAGCTTCCACCGCTGGATGATCAATACCGTTTAGACAATGCTATGCAATGGTTAAGCACTCAACAAGCTGACTATGTACTAACAGGCAGCATTGAAGAGTGGCGCTACAAAGCTGGGCTTGACGGCGAACCCGTTGTTGCACTTACATTATCACTCACTGAAAATGGACAAACAACACCGATTTGGACGGGTACTATTGCTAAAAGTGGTTGGGGCCGCGATAGCATTGCAGCAACAGCACAAGATGTGATTGCCGATTTAATTTCTTATATAGAGGTTAGTGAGTGAAAACACATTTCCTTAGACCAAGAGACGTTCCTGAGCTACAAATATGGGCTGAGGTATTTATATTTACCGCGCTTGCTTTAGGGCTGCCTGTATTATTTAACGCAGAGGACCCATTTTGGACTGAGGGAGGGTTTTCGTGGCCTGTACTTGGCCCACTTTTAGTTTCTCTACGTTATGGCTTTTCAAAAGGCTTTATTAGTATTTTATGTTTGCTTGTTGGTCAACTTTTTTTACTTCAAGCAAATATTTTATCACCACAAAGCGACTTCAATATTAACGCCATGATTGGCTACATTATTGTAATTATGATCACTGGCGAATTCAGGGATGTGTGGGAACGTACTAATCAACAACAAAGTATTCAGCTTGAGTACGTAACAGATCGCCTTGAAACATTTACTCGTCAGTATCACTTAATTAATTCATCTCACGATAGAATAGAGCAAATGCTTGCTGGCCATACGTTAAGTTTGCGTGAATCGCTACAAGCAGTAAGAACCTCTATCGGGCTATTAAAAGAAAGAAGGCTTGATAGCGCAGCGCAAAAAATAATCGACCTATTCGTTGAATATGGTTTATTAGAAAGAGCGGGTTTATATAAAGTTGAAAACGACACTGTTTTAGAGCCTCCACTTGCCTCTATTGGCCAAATGGGTCAAATAGCTGAAAATGATCCTCTTATATTAGCGATGATTGAAGAAAAAGAATTAGTATCAGTAAAAGACGCAAAAACTGCGTTAGGTATAAGTAAATACCATATGGCAATCCCACTTATCGACGTAAATAATACAATTTATGGCGCTATTTTAGTTGAAAGAGTACAATTTTTTGCACTTAAAAATACCACTCTTACACTACTTGCTGTTATGGCTGGGCATATTGGCGACCTACTGCGCCATGAAATAACAAACCCAGTAATGACGTATGAAGAGTCTCCATACTTTATTCGCCAAGTTAAACGCGCGAATAAAGAAGCAAAACGATACAACATTCCATCGCAGCTGCTAAAAATAAAAGCCAATAATATTACTGATAAATCGACTCAACTTATGAGTTATTTAAGTGAAGCACGCCGTGGTTTAGACATTTATTTGTATGATAATCAAAATCAGGTATTACTGCTATTAATGCCATTAGCTGATGAACTTGAAAAAGCAGGCTTTATTGCCCGAATGAACACCTGGTGTAAAGAGCGCACGGGTAACACTTTAGCTGAGCTTGATATTGTTATTGAGCAACAACTTGCACTACCAATAAGCTCAGATGATATAAAGAGATTGGTTTCACTTTCATGATTATAATTATTGTAGCGGCTATTTTAGGGTGTATTTGCCAGTACTTTGCACTAATAGAAGTACTGGAAACACCTAATTGGTTTTTAGCTATATTATTGCATGCTATTGCTAGCATCCTTTTTGCTATTGTTAGTTATGTTTTTATACCTAAAAAATACAAAACGACTCCTTATAGCTCTTTGTTACTCATGTTTTTATTATTGTTTACATTACCCGTACTTGGAATTATAGGTGTTGTAGTAGCGCTTACGTTTGCTCTTTGTAAACCTCTCAAAAACGACGAGATAGAAATAGAAGAGCATAAAATACCTGAGCTTCCTTTTGAAGCCAGAGCAATATCAGCAAACCCGACCTATTCTATTGGCGGACTTAAAGCAATTTTGAAGCACGCTAATGAGCCAAATAAACGTTTAAATGCTGTAATGGCAGCTCGTCACATGAGTGACTCACAAGCAATTCCTATTTTAAAGCTAGCACTTAAAGATTTAGAAGATGATATTCGGCTACTCGCCTACTCAACCCTTGATGGTAAAGAAACCAAACTCAACGAAAAAATCAGTTTGTATCAGCAAGAAATAGCCGTTACGACTAAGCAGCCTAAATTGAGCCATTTACAAAAACAGCTAGCCGAACTGTATTGGGAACTTAGCTATTTGGGTTTAGCCCAAGGTGCACTGCGTAAATATGTTTTAGAAAAAGCAGAAGCACTTGCAGAGCAAAGTATTGAGCACGTAAAAACACCTGCAACCTTTATATTTTTAGGCCGTATATCTTTAGCCTTAGACAAATACGAAATAGCCCATGAGTACTTACTTAAAGCAACTGAGTTTGGTATGGCAAGGCGTCATGTTCTCCCTTATAAAGCCGAAGTTGCCTTTTGTATGAACAAGTTTGACGACTGTAAACGCTACTTAAAAGAACTCCCAGAACAACCTAAGGGCAGTGAATTACGTCATTTGCAGGAGTATTGGCATGAGTAATAAAAATGCAGACATTTTACTGCTTTTGGAAGGTACCTACCCTTACGTACGTGGTGGTGTATCTAGTTGGGTTCATCAAATAATTGAAGGGTTACCTCATTATAACTTTGAGCTTGTTTTTATAGGTGGAGCACCAGAGCATTATGGCGAGATTCAATATACTTTACCTGAAAACGTTACCAAGCTGCATGTTCATTATTTAGTGGAAAATGACACTTCTGAAATAAAAGCTAAGCATGGCGTTAAATATAAAAAAGAGCTCTTTGATTTCTGGCAACAACTACAAAATTATTTTAGAGATTGTAACGAGCCTATCCCGACTGAATTGTTAAAATTTGCATTTGAAACTTTGGCTAAAAAAGACGGTATTAACGAAGCCGACTTTTTATATAGTGAATCATCGTGGCAAGTGCTCACCAATTACTATTCAACTTTTTGTGATGAATCCTCTTTTATTGACTTTTTTTGGTCATATCGCAATTTATATAAACCGCTATTTAAAATAGCCGAAATTGCACGTGGACTTCCAAAAGTTAAACTTATTCACTCAATATCTACCGGGTATGCTGGTATTTTAGGATCTGGTGCCAGTGTAATAAGCGATACTCCCTTTTTGTTGACCGAACATGGTATTTACACCAAAGAGAGAAAAATAGATCTTATTCAAGCCAGTTGGATCAAAGAGTCTGAACAAAGCCTAGGTAAAAACTTAAATACCGAGATGGGCTTTATTCGCCGAATGTGGATCAGCTTTTTTGAGCAAATAGGCCGAACAACATATCAAGAAGCAGATAAGATCATTTCGCTATACGACGGTAACAGACAGCGCCAAATAAAAGATGGTGCAGCGCCAGAAAAAGCATTTGTTGTACCTAATGGCATTAAAACAGTGCGCTTTATTGAAGCGCTTGATCAGCGTCCAAAACAGATACCACCGGTTGTTGGGTTAATTGGACGTGTAGTGCCTATAAAAGATATTAAAACCTTTATACGTGCGATTAAAGAAGCGCAATCGATATTACCAGAGGTCGAAGGCTGGATCATCGGCCCTTATGAAGAAGATCCGCAATATTACAAAGAGTGTGAACTACTTGTAGGCAGCCTTGATTTACAAAACAGTGTTAAGTTTTTAGGTATGCAAGATATTACCAAAATTTTGCCTAAGCTCGGAATTGTTGCTTTAACCTCGATTTCCGAAGCGCAGCCTTTAGTACTTTTAGAAGCAATGGCGGCCGGTGTGCCTGTACTTGCTAGTGATGTTGGCTCGTGCCGCGAAATAATCGAAGGCGGAACCGATGAAGATAAAGCATTAGGTAAAGCCGGTGAAGTTGTCTCAATTGCTTCACCTAGCGAAACAGCACAACAAATATCAAACATGCTAACAAATGAGCAAGCTTGGCTTGAGTATCAAAAAAGTGGTTTAGACCGCGTACAAAAATTTTATGACGAGAGCCACATGTTTGCCCGTTACGATAAACTTTATAAGGATACAATGGCATGGCCGGAATAGGTTTTGAGATACGAAAAATTCTCAAAAAAAATACCCTGCTCTCAGTTTTTGAAGCATACGGCTACGCAGGTTTAATAGGCTCAGGCCCCTGGCTGCTCTCTATAGTAGCGTTAATGCTAATTGGTATTTTAAGTTTAGGAATTGTATTACCTAAAGTACTTATTATTCAATTTTTAACGCTTGTTACCTACATGATGGCAGCCTCACTTATTTTAACGGGTGGCTTGCAGTTATTACTAACTCGTTTTATTGCCGATTTGTTTTTTCAAAAAGAAGAGGCAAAAGTACTCCCTAATTTACTTGGTGCGCAACTTTTAACAACAATAGCTGCGTTATTGGTGGGCTTAGCTGTATGGCCTATGCTCCCTATACCCGTTGTTACTAAGATTATAATTTTAGGTGCCTTCGTAAGCTTATGTAATCAGTGGCTTGGCGCTATTTTTCTATCAGGTATGAAAGAATACCGGTTAATTTTAATTACCATGCTAAGTGGTTACGCCTTTATGGTATTGCTTGCATATTTATTAAGAGACTGGCAGTTAGACGGCTTATTTTTTGCGTTTTTTGCTGGCGAAGCACTGCTCTTTTTTAGCTTTTTATTTATGATTATTCGCCGCTACCCAGGTGAAAAACTTATAAGCTTTGACTTTTTAAGCAATAAAAAAGTGTATTACAGCCTATTCTTTTGTGGTCTGTTTTATAACATTGGTGTATGGGCTGATAAAATCATTTTTTGGTATTCTCCAAGCACATCAATTCAAATTATTGGCACATTAAGAGCAAGCCCAATTTATGACTTACCTATATTTTTGGCTTATTTGTCTATTATTCCCGGTATGGCAGTATTTTTAGTAAAAATGGAAACCGACTTTGTAGAAGAGTACGACCGTTTTTACACCGCTATTCGTGGTGGCTCATCTCTTGAAGAGATCTACATATTAAAAGACAGTATGATCCAAACAGCGCGTGCCGGTTTATACGATATATTTAAAATTCAGGGTATTACCGTTGCCTGCTTGTTATTATGGGGTGAGCAAATACTTACCTTTATCGGCATTGATCCAAACTATAAAACGCTTTTATTTATTGATGTAGTCGGTGTAGGGGTACAAGTTATATTTTTATCTATTTTAAATATTTTGTTTTATTTAGATAAACGCTCAACAGTGCTATTTTTAGCGGGGTTATTTTTAGTAATCAATGTTGTTCTAACTTTGTTATCAATTGCTTTTGGGCCGCAGTTTTATGGTTACGGCTTTGCACTCTCAACTATTATTACCTCTGTTGTTGGCTTATTTTGGCTTTCAAAACAATTTGAAGATTTAGAATACGAAACGTTTATGCTGCAATAGCAGGTTACAAAAACTTAACATGAAGGCTGTAAGCTACAGCCTTTATCGTTACGTTAAAAACTCTAATAAACCGCGCTCAAAGCGACTAAGATACTTTGTTTTACGGGGTAATTTAAAATTGTCGCGCCAATGAGTTTGTTCTGATTCATTTTTCTTACAAAGCTCAATAACATCAGGGTGAATATAAGAATTACGCGCTATTGTTGGCGTATTCCCAAGCTTTGAAGACACTTCATCAAGCATTGTTTTTAATGTAATAGCGCCTTTTGCTTCGTACACTTCTTTAAAAGCAATCACACTTGCTCGCCATGTTCTAAAGTGTTTTGCGCTAAATTCTTCACCCATTATATTTTGAATATACTGATTGATTTCAGTAGAGGTAACGTTAGAGCGCTCCCCCTCTTCTATATATTGAAACAAGTGTTGCCCGGGTAAGTCCTGAAGTTCCTTAATAACACTACTCAATGCTTTATCCGTTATATTTACTTCCCTTTCTTTACCTGACTTTGCACGGTATTTTAATCTAATATTTTTACCTGTTAATTCTGCATGCCTTGATCTTAGGGTTGTCGCACCAAAACTTTTATTTTGTTTTACATTACGTTCATTCCCCACCCGTAGAGCACCTAAATCCATTAATCTAACAATGGCTGCTAAAGTACGTTCATAATCGAGCTCATCACCTTGCAATGCTTCCTTTAATTGAGCCCTAAGTAACGGTAGCTTATGTCCAAACACACTACAAGCTTGATACTTTTTAGCATCTTGTTGTTGTGTAAATAATGGATGATACCGGTACTGTTTTCGTCCTTTACTGTCGTAACCTGTTGCTAAAATATGCCCATTTTCTTCAGGGCAAAACCATACACTTTTATAAGCAGGCGGGAACGCGAGTGAATTTAAGCGCTCAATAACGGCCTTCTCTTTAATTATTTTTCCTATTGGGTCAAAATACTGCCAATGTTTGTTTTTTTGCTTTCGGGTAATTCCGGGCAAACTATCATCAACGTAAATCAATTCCATCATTCCTCCTCAAGCATTTAAAAGAGATATTGTTAACTCGCTTAAGCTTATATTTCAAAGCATAGAATGTACCACTTTAAAATAACCTTAAACTGAACGACTTTATTGATATATAATCAAAAATTGAGCAAAAACAAAAATACGATATATATAATGGTTATTATAACTACGCTTATATTCTCCCTTAATTGGGCATGCTGTTTAAAAGGAGCATTCAATGGCTTTTGATTATGGATCGATTGATCTTGGACTAAAAAACCCCTTCAAACTTGAAGGTAAAGTAACAGCTGTAAGAGGACTCATCGAGTCTATAGCGGGTATTAGTTTACTTGTTATTGCTGCGGGCTCAGTAAAAGAAGATACAACCGCTGGATGGATTTTAATGGTGTTTGGCATGCTTATTTTAGCATTCGGCATTCGCTCACTTTCAAGTGGTATTTATGCAACTCTTAAGTATTTTGTAGGCAGAAACCACCCTACTTCACTTGCTTATAACTACAGTAAATCACAAGCATCAACCGCCAAAGAAGAAGAAAAAGAAGTAGCCTACACCGCGCAATCACTCGAAGAAATGCTGGTTGGTCGTAAAAACAGTACGTTTAAAGAGCCTAATGGTTTTTTATCACGTTTACTTCACAGCTTAATCCCTAAGTTATTATTCCTACCTTATCCTATTCGTAATGTTGCTCAGCGCTTATTTGGCTCATGGGTAAGTACCCTTGTTGCACTTATTGCTTATGGCCTTGTGGCATTTGTATCTTTATCGGGTTTTACCGGTGAAGCAGGCGAATTAGCATTTCCTGTTTATAGTGCCATATTAATGTTCTACGTGCTTTTTTCGTGGCGCTCTACGGGTAAACCTATTTCTAGAAACGCTGAAAAAAATATTGAAGCACTTGGTACCGGTGCACTCGCTAAAATTATTTCTTTATCTTTTATCCTACCAATCGCTATTGGCCTTTCTATGTCATGGCTGATGAAAGAACAACACATTAGCAAACAAGAAATAGATGGCTGGATTGAGCAACTACCTAGTCTTCATGCTGGCATGTACTTAATTGCGATTATTGTATTAGCCACTCTGAGCTGCGCAATTGCTTTTATTATGATTAAAGCGCGTTTAAATGCAGTTACCCCTTCTGCTGAAGTATCAGAACTACGTGAAAACTGGCAAGAGTCTGTTCATCCTGACGAAATTTTTATAAACCTTGATAACTTAGTAATGGCTAACCGTCGTTATAAAGAAGTACCTAACAGAGTTTATCGCGAATTAGATCCTAAGCTTCAAGAACAAATTGAAGGTAAAGGCGGTTTTAAAGGTGAAATGATCCAAGAGATTCAACCTAAACTGCACTCAATAGACTTAGGTAAAAACTTTACGCTAGCACGGTTACTTGCTTTAGTAAGTGGTAACTTGCTTTATATTATAGCCTTAGCGTTTACTGTGTTTTTAGCGTATTCGTTTATTAATATTTATCATTACGTTGACGCTGCAAATATTAGTAGCTTTAAACAAGCATTTAATAACCAACATGTTATTCAATTTAGTGAGCTATTAATGACAAGCTTTCACTTATTGCTAATAGGTATACTTATTAAAGCATTTGCGCAATTGCTTACAAATACAGCTCATCTATTTTTTGCTGAAATGCAATTTGAATCACTACTAGTGTACTTTAAATGCGAAGGCACATTTACTGAGTCTAAAATATCAACAGGTACTGGTATTCACGATAGTACTCGCTCAGAAAATACTTTAGTACGCAGTAGCATAACGCCTTGGATTATTGTTTCTCGTGTTGTTTCTACTACGTTTGCAGCAACAGGTATGAAAAATCTTGAACATCCTCGCCATATTATGGAAATGCATAAAGACGAAGGACAATTACAAGCAATCAAAAAAGACGTTATCGCGTTCTTGAAAGACCGTGAATCTATCGCCTCAATCACCAGTGAGCGTGATTTAGGTAATGCGTCACAAATACATCAATTAAACCAGCAAACGCGTGCTATACCTACTCAGCAAGCGATAGCTAAAGATGACGAAGAAGCTGCCGGGTATTTAAGACAAGAAGAAAACTTATCTCCCGAGCCAAAGGGTTAATTAACTTAAACTCTGGATTATTAGTATTAATGCCACCTTGTAAATTAGGTGGCATTTTTTTATCCTTTATTAACCTCTATTCAATACCTTTTAACTTTACTACCTTTTTTATACTCAACAACATGATTAATATTGGATTAGTCCACAAAGCCCTTGCTTTATGTGCCAAAACACAAATAATGAAGTATTAATCACAGGGTAAGAATGAGGACAATGAGCTATATACTAACCACCCAATGTGCTGACGACGTAGGCTTAATAGCTAAAATCACAGGGCTTTGTCATAAAAATAATTTAAATATTACGCGTAACAACGAGTTTGTAGATAAAGACGCACAGCGATTTTTTATGCGCACAGAGCTTACAGGCGAGCCACAAAGCGACTTTTTAGATCAACTACGCGCACTGTTGCCACAAGGCGCTAAACTTGCCCTACATTGCGGTGCAAAAACTAAAGTAGTTTTACTTGCAACTAAAGAAGCCCATTGTTTAGGTGGTATGTTGCTAAAGCAATTTGAACAAACTCTTAATATTGAAGTATTAGCCGTTATTGCTAACTACGCTGATTTAGAGCCTTTAGCAAAAGGGTTTGATGTGCCGTTTCATGTTGTATCGCACGAAGGACTAACTCGTAGCGAGCACGATCAAAAAGTAGGTGATTTAATTGCCAGCTACAACCCTGACATTATTGGCCTTGCCAAATACATGCGTATTTTAAGTCCTGAATTTGTGGGTCGCTTTGAAGGCAAAATAATTAATATTCATCATTCATTTTTACCCGCATTTATTGGTGCTAAACCTTATCATCAAGCATTTGAGCGCGGCGTAAAAATTATTGGTGCTACCGCTCATTTTGTGAATAATGAGCTTGATGAAGGCCCTATTATTTTGCAGGATGTAACAAGCGTTACACATGCTAATACCGCCGGAATGATGGCTAAAATGGGTAAAGATGTAGAGAAAACAGTGTTTTGTAAAGCACTCCAACTTGCATCAGAGCATAAGCTATTTATTAATGGTAATAAAACTGTAGTGTTTTCTTAGCATTGTACCAATTCGCTTAATTAAGTAGTTTATTTTGAGGTAATAAAACAGTGTTGATAACAAGGTATGCATTTTGTTATTAACCTGAATTCTGATTAACTATTCTACACATAAAAATATGCCAGCATTGTTGCTGGCATTTTTTTGCTCATAAAAAAGCAAGTGACTTTTTAAATGTAAATTATGCCTGCTCTATTGGCTCGAGTTTTAATTTAGCGGCAATTAAAACGGCTTGGGTACGATTGTACACGCCGAGTTTTCTAAATATGGCTGTAATGTGTGCTTTTACTGTTGCTTCTGATATGTGCAGTTCATAAGCAATTTGCTTATTAAGTAAACCTTCGTGCAGATATTGCAGCACTCGGTATTGTTGAGGTGTTAATGAGGCAACTTGCGCTGCTATTTCTCTATCTTCACCTTCAATTTCAGCTACTTTGTTTTTTAGCTCTTTTGGTAGCCATGTATCGCCTTCAAGTATTTGGTTAATTGCACTGGCAATATCATCAGACGATGACGATTTAGGAATAAAACCCATAGCGCCGTAACCCATTACTTTAGAAACTATATTAGCGTCTTCACTACCCGAAACAACGGCAATAGGTAAGCTTGGGTATTCTTCTCTAATACGAATAAGACCATATAAATCACCATTACCTGGCATGTGAAGGTCTAGCAGTAATATATCAAGATCCTCTTGCTCGCTTAACACTTGCAGTGTGCTGTCAAAATCGGATGATTCAAAAACCTCTAAACCTTCAAATTTTGCGCTCAATGCGCCCTTTAGTGCTTCACGAAATAACGGATGGTCGTCCGCTATTAAAAACTGACTCATGGTTCACTCCTAATAAATTCGGCTGCCAGTTAGGTATAAAACCATTACTGACAGCCGATATACTACGTTTAGAATCAACTTGTAATCAAGTTTTTAACGCACATTTAACGATTTAATCTGTTCTCGATTAGTTCATCAACTACAGATGGATCTGCAAGCGTTGACGTATCACCGAGTTGTTGGTGCTCATTTGCAGCGATTTTACGTAAAATACGACGCATAATCTTGCCTGAGCGCGTTTTAGGTAAACCCGGTGACCATTGAATCATATCTGGTGATGCTATTGGGCTAAGCTCTTTACGAACCCAGTTACGTACCTCTTTGGTTAACTCATCGCTTACTGTTACACCTTCGTTAGGCGTAATATAAACATAAATACCTTGGCCTTTAATATCATGCGGGTAACCCACTACTGCAGCTTCGGCTACTGCTTCGTGCGCAACTAAAGCACTTTCAATTTCGGCAGTACCTAAGCGATGGCCTGATACGTTAAGTACATCGTCCACACGTCCTGTGATCCAGTAATAACCATCTTCATCACGACGACAACCATCACCTGTAAAGTAAACACCTGGGTAGGCGCTAAAATAAGTTTGTTCAAAACGTTCATGGTCGTTGTAAACAGTTCGCGCTTGTGATGGCCAGCTATCTAAAATAACTAAATTACCGTCCACAGCACCTTCAAGGTTATTCCCCTCAGCATCAAATAATGCTGGCGCAATACCAAAAAATGGATGGGTTGCAGAGCCAGGCTTTGTATCAGTTGCACCCGGTAAAGGCGTAATCATTATGCCACCGGTTTCTGTTTGCCACCACGTATCAACAATCGGACAATTAGATTTACCAATACTCTCGTAATACCACGTCCATGCTTCTGGATTTATTGGCTCACCAACCGAGCCTAAAATACGTAAACTATCGCGATTTGACGAAGCTGTTGGCTCATCACCTTTCGCCATTAGCGCACGAATTGCTGTAGGCGCAGTATATAAAATAGTTACACCGTGTTTATCAACAATTTCGCCCATACGTCCTGCAGTTGGATAAGTTGGTACACCTTCAAATAATACTTGCGTACAACCGTTTACTAATGGCCCGTATGCAATGTAACTGTGACCTGTGATCCAACCTACATCGGCACTACACCAATACACATCGTCTTCTTTTAAATCAAATACGTATTCATGTGTCATTGATGAGTAAACTAAGTAGCCACCAGTAGTATGCACAACCCCCTTCGGCTGACCTGTTGAACCTGATGTATATAAAATAAACAATGGATCTTCAGCGTTCATTGGCTCTGGTTCACACTTTGCTGGTAAATCAGCAACTAGGTCATGCCACCATATATCGTGCTCATTCCAATCAACTTCACCGCCGGTTAATTGGTGCACAATAACGTGCTCAATTGAGGTTACAGATTCTTGCGCTACCGCTTCATCTACATTTGCTTTTAATGGAACACAATTACCTGCTCTGCGCCCTTCATCCGAAGTAATAACAATTTTGGCACCCGAATCTCGAATACGATCTGCAATCGCAGAAGGTGAAAAGCCACCAAATACAACCGAATGAATAGCACCAATACGTGCACAAGCCTGCATTGCATAAACAGCTTGAGGCGTCATAGGCATATAAATCGCTACACGATCACCTTTTTGAACACCTAGCTTTTTTAAACCATTGGCAAACTTAGCCACTTCATCATGCAATTGTTGATAAGTAATATTCTCACTTTGAGATGGGCTGTCACCTTCCCAAATAAGCGCAGTTTTGTCTGCTTTGGTTTTTAAGTGACGATCGATACAATTGTACGAAGCATTAAGGTAGCCATCCTCATACCATTTAATATTTATATGGCCTTTGTCGAATGATGTGTTTTTAACTTTTGTATAAGGGGTAGACCAATCAAGACGTTTGCCATGCTCACGCCAAAAACTTTCTGGGTCATCAATAGATTGCTTGTAAAGCGTATTATATTTATTTTTATCTACAAGAGTCGCATCTTTAATATGCGCAGGAACTGGATAGATACTTTGTGACATCTTAGTCTCCATTTAAATTACTTGCCTTAAGCTTTTATCAAGGATTACTCAGCAGTGCTACATTAAGTATTAGACCTTAGTTGTACACCCCTTCAATTTCCTCATTTGTAGTTTATAATCCTTCTGCTTTCAATTTTTTTACATAAATAATACAACGCGTTAAATGTAAGTAAATACAAACTAATCTGCTCTCAAACCTTAGTCTTATAGACCAATAGGTAATTGAGTAAATATTGCACATATTCAACAGTGTTCTCGTACTCTAATAAAGATATTTTGTTGTACTTACTAAAATGCTTTATTTAACGAATGAAAATAGAAAGTGAATTGAAAGCCAAATTAACAACCCTTTTTATTCGTAAGTAATACTCGTAGCAAGTAATACAAATATCTATGAAAAAAAAGTAATAAATAACAAGTAGCCTATAAAGGACACCACAATGAAATTTACCCCATTAAAAACATTGGCAGCAAGCGCTGTACTATGTGCACTATCAAGTACTGCATACGCGGCAACTGCTGCAAAAATTGGTGATACCGAATTTACTTACGGTGGATACATTAAACTCGACTCTATGTGGAGTGATTATTCAGCGGGTGCGCCTGCAGGCTCAAACGTAGGTCGTGACTTTTACGTACCAAGTACGCTAACAGTTGGCGACGATAACAGCTCAGATGCTGTGTTTGATATGCATGCTCGCGAGTCACGCTTTAACTTTGGCACAGCCACTGTTATGGATAACGGTAAGACCGTTAACACTAAAATTGAGATTGATTTTTTAGCCTCAGCTGCTGGCGGCAATGAACGTGTATCAAACTCTTATGCTCCACGTATTCGCCATGCGTTTGTGACATACGACGGTTGGTTATTTGGTCAAACATGGTCTAACTTTCAAAACGTGGGTGCCCTTGCTGAAACGCTTGATTTTGTAGGCCCAGCTGAAGGCACTATATTTGTTCGCCAATCGCAAATTAAATATACCACTGGCGCATGGTCTTTCTCATTAGAAAACCCAGAAAGTACAATTTCTACTACTAGCGGTATGGTAGTAACTGATGATGCATCATTGCCTGACTTTACAGCTCGTTACACACACAAAGCTGATTGGGGTAACATTGTTGTTGCAGCGCTTGCTCGCCAACTTACCTATAAGGTAGGCAGTGTTGATGCAGATGAAACATCTTTTGGTATTAGTGCGTCGGGTAAAATAAACCTTGGTGAAGACAACCTTAAATTTATGCTTACTCAAGGTAAAGGCTTAGGCCGTTACGTAGGCTTAAACGTTGCTCACGGCGCAGTACTTAATGGCGATGAACTAGATGCCATTGATTCGACTTCTGGTTTTGTTGCTTACCAGCACAAGTGGACAAGCCAATGGCGTTCAACATTCTTATACTCTTTCTTCTCTGCTGATAACAACACTGATTTATTAGCTATTTCTGGTGATCCGACTGAATCAAGCCAAAGCTATAGCGCTAACATTTTATATTCCCCTGTTAAACGCCTAACATTTGGAGCTGAGCTAAAACATGCTGAGCGTGAAACTGAAAGTGGCGTAGATGGCGATTTAGATCGTTTACAATTCTCTGTTAAATACTCTTTTTAATAACTAAAAAGCTAACTACTTTAAAAAAGCGGCCTAGGCCGCTTTTTTATAAGGGATATTAAGTTCTATATAATTCATCAATTCGTACCCATAATCTCTTTATGTGACGCTAAAATCCAACAAAATAGAATAATAATAGGTAAAAACACACAACCTAATTGCAAATCGATATCATTTAGATTAAGTTACGCACTTCTTTTTGAACTAACTGGAAAAACTTATGTCGTCCCCTCAAGTTTTGCGTTTATCTAAATTAAGCTTTGCTACTTCTTTAATTCTATCTGGTTATGCACTTGCTGATGAAGCAACTGTAAAAGATGAACCTCTCGAAAAAATTGCGGTATATGGTCAACATCACAAAAACTACATAACAGAAGAAGCGCAATCAGCTACCAAACTAGGTTTAACAATTAAAGAAACACCACAGTCAATCTCGGTAGTATCACGCGCATTAATGGACGACTTTTCACTAGACGATATAAACTCAGTACTTGAAAGCACCCCCGGCGTAACAGTAGAGCAAATAGAAACAGATCGTACTTACTTTAAAGCTCGTGGCTTTGAAATTACTAACTTTCAAGTTGATGGCTTAGGTATTCCACAAAGCTCTGGATCTATTCAAGGCAGCCTTGATACTTCAATTTATGACCGTGTAGAAATAGTTCGTGGCGCTAATGGCTTAATGACCGGTGCCGGTAATCCTTCTGCAACTGTAAATATGGTTTTAAAGAAACCAACTTACACAACACAAGCAAATGCATCAGCCTCGTATGGCTCATGGAATAAAAAACGTTTAGATTTAGATGTATCTACGCCAATAAATGAAGAACACGCCGTACGTGCTGTATTTACAAAGCAAAAAGCTGATTCATACCTAGATCGCTACGAAACAGATAAAACAATTATTTATTTAGCCTACGAAGGCAAATTAACAGACAGCACATTATTAAGCGTTAACTACGTTAACCAACAAAAAGATGCTGATAGCCCACTTTGGGGGGCACTACCTCTTTATTACACCGACGGCTCACCAACTAACTATGACGAATCAACCAGTACTGCTGCTGATTGGTCTTACTGGGATAACAGTGCAGAGCAAGTATATGTAACGCTTGAACAAAACTTATCAGCAACATGGGTGGCTAGAGCACGCTATGCTCACATCGAAAACAAGCAAAACTCAGAGCTGTTCTACGTATACGGTACCCCTGATAAAGATACTGAACTTGGTTTAACAGGTTATGCTAGCCGTTATGATTACGAAGATAAGCATGACTTATTTGATTTATACGCCAGTGGTAAGTTTGATTTATTTAATCAAGAGCACGACCTATC
The DNA here is from genome assembly GCF_011378625.1 of Pseudoalteromonas sp. c7(2019). Taxonomy (NCBI): domain Bacteria; kingdom Pseudomonadati; phylum Pseudomonadota; class Gammaproteobacteria; order Alteromonadales; family Pseudoalteromonadaceae; genus Pseudoalteromonas; species Pseudoalteromonas sp. c7(2019). The sequence goes on from NZ_WTKS01000021.1 coordinate 28,292, forward strand.
ATTTGGTGTTAGCCAAGCTAAAATGGATTACAACGAGCAGTCTCTTTACGATTACACTACAGGCAATGGTTTTCCAGATATGCCATCACTTAAAACGTGGGATGGTGTAGTACCAAAGGCAACACTTGCTGATGGCGTAAATGGTAGTGATATTACTAACGAGCAAAAATCAGCTTACATATCTACTCGCATTAAATTAAGTGAGCCTTTAAGTGTGCTCGCTGGCGTGCGTTATACCGATTGGGAAACAAAAGGCACAGCCTATGGCGTTGCTCAAACTCGAAGTGACTCTGAGCTAATACCGTACATTGGTACAGTGTACGACTTTAACGAATCTCTATCGGCTTATGCAAGCTATACAGAAACATTTGTACCGCAAAAAGAACTAGACATAAATGCCAATCAACTACCTGCTGTTACTGGCAAAAGTAGCGAAATAGGTGTCAAAGCACAGCTTCTAGACGACCAGTTATTTGTAACGTTTGCTTATTTTGATGCAAAACAAGATGGCCTTGCTGTTGCTATAGCTAACTCATTACCAAGTGATACGCGTTATTATGCAGCTGATGGCATTAGTAGTAATGGTTTTGAAGTAGAGTTAAGTGGTAAATTTACAGATGATTTAAGTGCAAGTATTAGCTTTAGTAATTTAAATATTGATGGTGATGATTTAGTAAAAGATTACACACCAGAAAACCAACTTAAAGTGGCCGCAACCTACCAAGTTCCTTTAGTTGATGGCTTATCATTTGGTGCAAACTATCGCTGGCAGGATTCAACTAGCCGAGTTCAAGTTAAAGATGCTAATGGTATTGCAAGTGTTACTACCAACCAAGATGCATACGGGTTACTTGATTTAATGGCCACTTACAAAATTACAGATAACGTAGGAGTCACTTTCAACGTTAATAACACCACAGGTGAAAAATATTTGCACAGCCTATACTGGGAACAAGGTTACTACGGTGCACCGCGTAACTACGCTCTATCTGTAAATTGGCAGTTATAAATATATTTGATTAATTAAAGGCTGTAGATTTTTGCGGTTAAATTAAAAAACGACACATTTTTAATGTGTCGTTTTTATTTTTATCTAACCTAAACTCTGGTTAAGAGATTTACTAACGTATTGAATCATAGTGGTATTTAAATTTATTTTCTCTAGCCAGAGATTTTCAGTGGAAACAAGGCGAATTTACGCGTCAATAGCTGGCCTATTGTAAGTAAATTCAACGCAGTTAGCGCTGAAAATAGCTGCTCGAGATAGATTTATTATCCAGAGCTCAGGTTATCTACTTTAAGTTTTTAATAACAAAAAAACGCTAATCATTACTGATTAACGCTTTTTAAAGCTCGGGTCAAATCAAGCTTAAAAACTCATTTTGAGGCTGTTAAAGATCAGCGTCATCGCCCAACTTATCTTCACCATCATCTGGTTCAATAGTTGCTTTTAATAAAAGCATTTCGCGTAACTTGCCTTCAATCTCATCTGCAATTTCTGGGTTTTCTTTCAAAAACTTAATTGAGTTAGATTTACCTTGGCCAACCTTGTTGCCACAGTAGCTATACCAAGCACCTGCTTTTTCAACAATTTTATGCTTAACGCCTAGGTCAATTAGCTCGCCTTGCTTAGAAATACCTTCACCATACATGATGATAAATTCAGCTTGTTTAAACGGCGGCGCTACTTTGTTTTTAACAATTTTAACGCGAGTTTCGTTACCAACAACTTCATCGCCTTCTTTAACAGAACCAATACGACGAATATCAATACGTACCGATGCGTAAAACTTAAGTGCATTACCACCCGTTGTTGTTTCTGGGTTACCAAACATAACACCAATTTTCATACGGATTTGGTTAATGAAAATACATAACGTGTTAGAGCGTTTAATGTTACCAGTAAGCTTGCGTAATGCTTGCGACATTAAACGTGCTTGTAAGCCCATGTGCGAGTCGCCCATGTCGCCTTCAATTTCAGCTTTTGGTGTAAGTGCAGCAACCGAGTCAATTACAACAACGTCTACCGCGCTTGAGCGCACTAACATGTCACAAATTTCTAATGCTTGCTCACCGGTATCTGGTTGCGATACAAAAAGCTCATCAATGTTAACACCAAGCTTTTGTGCATAAACTGGATCTAGAGCATGCTCAGCATCAATAAAGGCACATGTTTTGCCTTCTTTTTGTGCTTCTGCGATAACTTGTAAAGTAAGCGTTGTTTTACCAGATGACTCAGGTCCGTATACTTCAACAATACGTCCCATAGGTAAACCACCTATGCCTAAAGCAATATCAATACCTAATGAGCCTGTAGATACAGATTCAATGTTTAACGCTTTGTTATCACCCAATTTCATAATTGAGCCTTTACCAAATTGACGTTCAATTTGTGATAGTGCAGCGTCCAACGCTTTTTGTTTGTTATCGTTCATTTTATTCTCCAAATCCAGCTAATGGAATCAAGTATACTGTATGAAATCACAGTATCAAGCTAATTTTTTTATTTTATCTCATCTATTACACTTTTCAATGCAAATACAATAGCTTGCAGTCTAACTTGAGCCCTATCGCCAGAGAATACTTGTTTAAAGGTCAGTACTTTGTCATTAATTTGTATGCCAAACCACACAAGTCCCACAGGTTTGCCATCAGTTGCCCCGCCAGGTCCTGCAATACCCGATACAGCTATAGATATATTTGCGTTTGTTGCCTTAATTGCACCTAGTGCCATTTCACGTACTGTCTGCTCGCTCACAGCACCAAATTGCGCTAATGTACTGGCACTTACATTTAGTAAGTCTTGCTTTGCTTGGTTGCTGTAAGTCACAAATGCGCGGTCAATATAAGCCGAGCTTCCGGGCGTATCTGTAAGGGCATAACTCACTCCGCCACCAGTACATGACTCAGCACTAGTGATCCATAAGCATTTATCCGTTAAAATAGCGCCTAATTGCGCAGCAAGTGTTTTAATCTCTTGATGTAATTCCATATTCAGCCTTTGGGTAAATACATGTCGTTTGATCTTTATGCACCACACACTATAAAACAACAAACCCCTATGATGCAGCAGTATCTAAAAATAAAATCAGAGCATCGCGATATTTTATTGTTTTATCGTATGGGCGATTTTTACGAACTCTTTTTTGATGACGCTAAACGCGCCGCTCAATTACTCGATATTTCGCAAACACATCGCGGTAAAGCCGGTGGCGATCCTATCCCTATGGCGGGCGTGCCTTATCATGCAGTAGAAAACTACCTAGCACGCTTAGTTCAAATGGGTGAGTCAGTGGCTATCTGCGAACAAGTGGGCGACCCTGCAACTAGTAAAGGTCCTGTCGATCGTAAAGTTGTTCGTATAGTTACACCTGGTACAATTTCTGACGAAGCGCTTTTACAAGAACGACAAGACAACCTTCTTACCAGCGTTTGGCAAAGTAAAAAAGGTCTATACGGTATCGCGTACCTTGATATTAACTCTGGTCGCTTTAACGTTGTAGAGGTTAACACCGACGAAGCCTTTAGCTCAACTATTCAGCGCTTAGCTCCGGCAGAACTTCTGTATAGCGAAAGCTTTGAAAACTTTCATTTAATTGAGCATATAAAAGGTGCCCGCCGCCGCCCAGAGTGGGAGTTCGACTTAGATACGGCCGAGCACTTATTATGCGATCAGTTTGGTACTAAAGATTTAGTAGGTTTTGGTGTTGATAAAGCCCACAGCGCGCTTGTTGCTGCCGGTTGCCTGATGCAATACGTAAAAGATACACAGCGTATTGCACTGCCACATATTCGTGCAATTACACTTGAGCACAACGAACACGCTGTTATTTTAGATGCCGCTACTCGTAAAAATTTAGAACTTACCGTTAATTTATCAGGCGGGTTTGAAAATACACTTGCCCAAGTACTTGATAAAACAGCAACACCTATGGGCTCTCGTTTACTTAAGCGCCGTATTCATACACCTGTACGTAATAAAGACGAGCTAAATTCTCGCTTAAATGCAATTAGCGCTATTTTAGATGTACAACTGTGCGGCGAATTACACGAATCATTAAAAGAGATTGGTGATGTAGAGCGAGTTATTGCACGCCTAGCTTTATGCACAGCTCGCCCGCGCGATTTAACTCGCCTTCGCAGCGCATTACAAGCACTTGCGCCACTACACACTTTGTTAGGTGATGCTAACGATCCTCGTATAGCGGGTATTATCAAGCACTCACCTGAGCTCCCTGATTTACAAGAGTTATTAGAACGTGCAGTGATAGAAAACCCACCGGTACTTATTCGTGACGGTGGCGTTATTGCCCCTGGTTACAACAGCGAACTAGATGAGTGGCGTAACTTAAGTAAAGGTGCAACCGACGTACTTGATCAACTAGAGTTACGTGAACGCGAACGCACGGGTATTAGTACGCTTAAAATTGGCTATAACCGCGTACATGGCTTTTTTATTGAAGTAAGCCGTGCCAATGCTCACTTAGTGCCAGCCGACTACATTCGTCGCCAAACGCTTAAAAATAACGAACGCTATATTATTCCTGAGCTTAAAGAACACGAAGATAAAGTACTTGGTAGCCAATCAAAAGCACTCGCACTTGAAAAGCAACTATACGAAGAGTTGTTTAGATTTATCGCTCCACATATTGAACAGTTGCAAATGATGGCAGCAGCACTGGCCGATTTAGACGTGTTAAATAACTTGGCCGAACGTGCATTTGCACTCAATTATGCAAAACCAGAACTGTGCGATAACGACAATATAAGCATTAAGCAAGGTCGTCACCCTGTTGTTGAACAAGTAATGAAAGAACCGTTTATTGCTAACCCTGTTGAATTAAACAGCCAACGTAAAATGTTGATTATTACGGGTCCAAACATGGGCGGTAAATCAACCTATATGCGCCAAACAGCACTTATTGTACTAATGGCTCACATTGGCAGTTATGTACCTGCAGACAGCGCTAAAATTGGCAATATCGATCGCATATTTACACGTATTGGTGCTAGCGATGATTTAGCATCAGGTCGCTCAACCTTCATGGTAGAAATGACCGAAACAGCCACTATTTTAAATAACGCCACGGCGCAGTCTTTAGTGTTAATGGATGAAATTGGTCGTGGTACAAGTACCTATGATGGGCTCTCGCTTGCGTATGCAACAGCCGATCATTTAGCGTCAAAAATATCAGCTAAAACATTGTTTGCAACGCACTACTTTGAGTTAACAGAACTTGCTGAACAAACAACAGGTCTGGTAAACGTGCACCTTGATGCAATAGAGCATAACGATACAATCGCCTTTATGCATACAGTACTTGATGGCGCAGCAAGTAAGAGCTTTGGCTTACAGGTAGCTGCTCTTGCGGGTGTGCCAAAAGCTGTTATTGCACAAGCAAAGCAAAAACTTAAGTTACTTGAAAATCATCAAAGCGTTACTGCACCAAATACAGAGCAACAAGCCTTTACTTTTAATAATGAAGTTGCACAAAATACACCTTCTGAAGTAGAAGAGCAGTTAAGCGCTATCGACCCTGATAATTTATCGCCACGCCAAGCGCACGATTTATTATATAAACTAAAAGCATTGTTGTAATTTATATCATCTAATTTACAAGCATAAAAAAAGCCGAAGAATAAATTCTTCGGCTTTTTAACACACATAGTCTCTTAAACTATTTAACCAGTTACGAAAACTATTTAACCAGTTACGAAAACTGATTAAACAAGCTATCTGTACTTAAACCTTCTTGTTGCAAAATGTCTTTTAAACGACGTAATGCCTCTACCTGAATTTGTCTTACACGCTCACGTGTTAAGCCTATTTCACGACCTACATCTTCAAGTGTAGATGGCTCGTAGCCAAGTAATCCAAATCGACGTGCTAACACTTCGCGTTGTTTAGGGTTCAATTCACCTAACCAATCTACAATGTGTTTATTAATATCATTATTTTGTACTTCGCCTTCAGGGCCTGCACTTTTTTCATCTGGGATGATATCAAGCAGTACACTGTCGTTTTCACCACCAATCGGCATATCAACCGATGCTATTCTCTCGTTTAAACGTAGCATTTTAGTTACGTCTTCAACGGGTCTGTCTAGGCAAGCTGCAATTTCGTCAGCTGTTGGTTCATGGTCAAGTTTTTGAGTTAATTCACGCGCTGTACGCAGGTAAACATTAAGCTCTTTAACAACATGTATTGGTAGGCGGATGGTGCGAGTTTGATTCATAATGGCACGTTCAATTGTTTGACGTATCCACCATGTAGCGTAAGTAGAAAATCTAAAGCCACGTTCAGGGTCAAATTTTTCAACGGCGCGGATTAAGCCTAAGTTACCTTCTTCAATTAAATCGAGTAGAGCAAGGCCACGGTTATTGTAACGGCGTGCTATTTTAACAACTAAACGTAAGTTACTTTCAATCATACGTTTGCGTGAGGCTTCACAACCTCGAAGTGATTTACGAGAAAAAAACACTTCTTCTTCTGCGCTAAGCAAAGGAGAAAAACCAATTTCGCCTAAATAAAGTTGGGTTGCGTCAAGATTTTTAGTTACTTCTTCTTTTGCAAAGATTTCATCGTCTTCTACTTTTTCTAGCAACGCTGTACTTTCATCAGCATCAATATTATCGAATTTTTCGTCAGTCGTAGTATGTTTGTCAAGTTTTGCTGCGCTAGCCATAAGCCTTCTCCCGAGCAATTATCAATACCTGAAAATTAGGGTAGGTATTTAGCAGGATTGACAGCTTGCCCTCGGTAGCGAATTTCAAAGCGAAGCGCGGTGACCGGAGATTCTGAATTACCAATTTCTGCTATTTTTTGTCCTGCCTTAACCTTCTGCTTTTCTTTAACAAGTAATTTTGAGTTATGTGCATAAGCACTTAGGTAATCATCATTATGTTTCAATATGATTAAACTACCATAACCTCGTAGAGCGTTACCCGCGTACACCACTGTTCCTTGTGCCGCGGCTAAGACTGAAGCCCCTTTGCGATTAGTAATCTGTAAACCTTTATAACCGTTTTCCTTATTAGAAAAGCGTTTGGTAATTTTGCCCTTTGCAGGCCAAAACCACTTAACTTTACTGCTCGACAAACGTTTAGTATTACTAACTTTGTTACTGGCTTGTTTCTGAACATACTCTCGTTGTTTTGGAGGATCAAGCTCTTTCTTTAATATAATGTTATTTTTTTGTGTTTTTTTTGTAGACTTTTTACTCGAATTCGTATATTTTTCATCCCTTTTTATTTTTTTTGGCTTAGGGATTAAGGATATATTTTGTCCAGGAAAAATAGTGTAAGGTGATGGAATTGAATTGTTTTTTGCAAGTAATCTAAAATCTTGACCGGCACTAAAGGCGATAGAATAAAGGGTATCTCCTCTTTGTACTTTATAGTTGCTTCCATTAATGTTAATAGTATGACCTAAATCGTTAACATTATTATTTAGACTGCTAACAGGCGCAGGAACATGGCGAGAAGAGCAACCAGAAAGAAAAACACCAACAAATATAGTCATATACAGTAAAAACTGTTTATTCATTGTATTTTTCTCCCAAATTAGACAATTGATATTTTTAACGCTTAACGCAATAAAAAGTACGCTAGCGCAATTAATACCACTAATCCCCAACCAAGTATTTCAATATATTGACGTAATTTTGCTTCCATTTTAGCCCCGCCCCACTTCATTAAGGCTGAAACTAAAAAGAATCGCGCACCACGTCCAATCGCCGATGCGAGTAAAAATGGCAAAAATGCCATTTGTAAAACACCTGCGCCAATGGTAAATACTTTATATGGTATAGGCGAAAAACCAGCTAAAAACACAACCCAAACACCGTAATCTTTAAACCAATTTAATGCGATATCAAACTTTTCTTGCCAGTGCATTTGTGCAATCAATGGCTCAACAACGGGTTCAAATAGCCAAAACCCAAGCAAGTAACCAACTACTCCACCAACAACCGATGCTATTGTGGCAAAGCTTGCAAAACGCCATGCTTTTTTGGGTTGCGCAAGCGACATAGGTGCAAGCATTACATCGGGCGGTATTGGAAAAAAAACTGACTCTGCAAAGCTCATTGCAGCTAAATAACGTTCCGCATGGCGGTGCTTTGCCCACACTAGGGCCATATCGTATAACTTGGTAAACAACTTCAAAATGAATTCCTATTCAATATCGCCAGGTACTAACGGCACAAATCTAACGGGAGCAATAACATGCTCTTTATAATTATCGCCTTCGCGGATAACCATTACTAATTTTTGATCGCTCTCACCAATGGGCGCTAATAACACGCCTCCATCGGCTAACTGAGCAAGTAAGTCTTGTGGAACTTTAGAGGCCGCAGCAGTCACTATAATACCATCAAAAGGTGCTTGTGATTGCCAGCCTTGCCAACCATCACCATGCTTCATGGTTACATTATATAAATCGAGTTGCTGCAATCGACGCTTTGCCTGCCACTGAAGCGTTTTAATACGCTCTACCGAATAAACTTTTGTAAACGTTTTGGCTAATATTGCAGTTTGATATCCAGAGCCAGTACCAATTTCCAGCACTTTATTGCGCACACCAGCTAAGCGAAGTAGCTCTGTCATGCGCGCTACTATATAAGGCTGGGAAATAGTTTGCCCTTGCCCAATAGGTAGCGCCGTATTTTCATAAGCTTTGTGTTTTAGCACATCGTCTACGAATATGTGTCGCGGAATATCAGCTATAGCACTCAGTACTTGTGTATCTTCAACGCCTTCGCGCTTTAGTAAGTCAGATAGCGCTTTTGCACTGCGGGTATAATTAGCGAGCACGATTAATCTCCAAATCGGCTAACCAGTCTCCTACAGCTTTTAGGCTGTCTTTGGCTGTCATATCAACACTTAATGGCGTAACAGAGGCATAACCGTTATTGATTGCGTAAAAGTCGGTACCCTCACCTGCATCGCTTTCTATGCCCAGCGATCCATACCAATAAATATCTCGACCCCAAGGATCGGTTTGTTTGGTCATGGTTTCTGCTTTATGACGAGCACCTAAACGAGTTACTTGCACCCCTTTTAATTCACTTAATGGAATATCTGGCACATTTATATTTATTATTTGATCTTTTGGAAGCGGATGCGAAGCCAAACCTTTAATAATATTTACGGTAACAGCAGCGGCTGTTTCAAAATGCTCACCTTTATGTGAGCAAAGCGATACCGCAATTGCAGGTAAGCCTAAATGGCGACCTTCAGTTGCAGCTGCAACAGTGCCAGAGTAAAGCGTATCATCGCCTAAATTGGCACCATGGTTAATACCAGCAACAACAAGGTCTGGTTTTTCATCAGCTAACTGATTTACACCTAAATGTACACAATCAGTAGGTGTGCCATTAACCGACATAAAACCATTCTCGAGTGTAGTCGCTCGTAGCGGGTTCATTAGTGTTAAAGAATTACTCGCGCCACTACAGTTGCGATCAGGTGCAACAAGGGTTACCTCTGCAATTTGTATAAGCGCCTGATATAAAACCGCAATGCCTTTAGCATTTACGCCATCATCGTTACTTAACAGTATCTTCATTTATGTCATTATCCTTTTCTTTACGCTCTCGAGGGCTAGCATCTTTATAATCCACCAGCTCACGTAATAATGCAGTTGCAAAACACCCTTTTGGCAAACCAAAACTCAGTTTTAAACTGGTTTCATCTATGGTCTCAACCGTTAAGTTTTGCGGAATTAAACGCAGCATCCTGCGCTCATTTTTAAGACCTAGCTCACCTAAGCCATCGCACCATGTTTGGAAAGGTTCAAGCCATATTTTTTCTTGTTCGGTCAAACCTTTTTCGCTTTTCCCCACCATAGGTGCCGACATCATAATATCGCCAGTGGCTAATCGTTCTATGTTTTCGTCGTTAATTGCATCTTCAAAAAATGCATTACTGCCGCTGAGCATAAATACTTCACGGTGCATTGTTTTAGCTAAACCATGCTCTTTAACACGTAAATTTACTATTTGATTAAACACATGAGAACGCGCTGCTGAAATAATAATGCCGCGCAGTTTTTTATCGCGAATGCGCTCCCCTGCAAACATTTTTTCAGCCATTACTAAGTTATGACCGCCATGCCCAAAGCGCTGTTCGCCAAAATAATTAGGCACACCTGCGCGTACAGCATTAATACGGCATAAAATATCAAGGGGCTTGGTTACATTACGAAGCGTAATAGTAAATCTATTACCTTTGTGGCAGCCCGTGCGTAATTTACGGTCGTGGCGCTGTTGCGACACAATAAAAATACTCTCGCTATTTAAATCGCTAAAATCGATAGGCTTTTTAATCGGTACTTTTACACTAAACCACTGTGAGCACACTCCGTGGCGATCTTTCATGCCGGCGTAACTTACGTCTCGCGGTGAAACACCCGCACGTTGTGCAATTAGCTTTGCAACGTATTGCGTATTTTCGCCTTTTTTAACCACCTGCAAACACACGTGTTCGCCACTGCCGGTAAATTCTATACCTAGGTCTTCATCAACCATAAAGTCTTCAGCAGTGGTTTTAAAATCAGCTTTAGAAAGCGGTGCACCGTATAAATAATTTAAATCGCTCATGCGTTTTTTGTACTCGCAAGCTCTTTACTCATAATAACCACCGCATGGCTAGAAATGCCTTCCCTGCGCCCTTCAAAGCCTAGCTTTTCGGTAGTAGTGGCTTTAACGTTAATTTGGCTAAGGTCACAATTTAAATCGCTGGCTAAATTAGCACGCATAGCTTGAATGTGTGGCAGCATTTTTGGCGCCTGTGCAACAATAGTCACATCGCCATTGCCAATTACATAACCTTGCTCTTTAGCTAAGCTCACCACATGGCGAAGTAAAATACGGCTGTCGATATTTTCATACTCGCTAGCCGTATCGGGAAAGTGCTTACCAATATCACCCATTGCAAGCGAGCCTAAAATAGCATCACATAATGCATGAATAGCGACATCGCCATCTGAGTGCGCTAAAAAGCCTTGTGGATAATCAATTTTTTCACCACAAATAGTTAACGGGCCTTCGCCGCCAAATTTATGTACGTCAAAACCATGGCCAATTCGTATCATAATGCACTCTCGTTTTGTTGTTTATGTAATAAAAACCCAGCCAAGTCTAAATCCTCTGGCGTGGTTATTTTAATATTATCGCTGCGACCTGCTACAAGCTTAACCGGTTTACCCGCCCACTCAATTGCACTGGCTTCATCGGTAATAGTAGCCCCGTTTGCTAATGCGTTTTGCAATGCATTTTTAAGCTCGTCATATTTAAAAAACTGCGGGGTAAGTGCTTGCCATAAATCGTCTCGTGGCACAGTTTGTAGGGCATGAGTGTGGCCGCGTTTTATGGTGTCTTTTACTTTGCTAGCTAAAATACCGCCTTCATCAGCGCGTATACATTCATCAATTAAACGTTCTATATCACTAATATTAACTAGCGGACGCGCAGCATCGTGCACCAACACCCATGTAGGCGGGTTAGGTGCTAAAAAAAGTAAGCTATTAAGTACTGAATCTGCACGCTCTTTACCGCCACTGGCGCGAACAATGCGCTTATCAAGTGTTGGGAGTTCGTCAAAATAGGGGTCGCTGTCGCTAAGGGCAACAACAATAGTGCGTAATTGAGGTAATTGAGAAAGTTTAGCTAAGGTGTGTTCTAAAATGGTTTTACCGGCTAATTGTATATATTGCTTAGGCGCATTGTGCTGCATTCTACTGCCAACGCCCGCAGCAGGTACAATTGCTGCAATAGTCTGTTTATTTGTCATATTGTTTGCCCGGTAAAACACGAATAAATGTTTCGTCCGGTTTAATCATTCCCAATTCGTTGCGTGCACGCTCTTCAATGCCTTCTTGGCCAAGCTTTAAGTCTTCAATATCTGCTTTAAGTACTTTATTACGTTTAATGAGCTTTTCGTTGGTTTCTTGATGCGACGCTACAGCACCTTTTAGCCGTGTGTAGTCTTGTAAACCATTATGACCAAACCATAATCTGTATTGTACAAACAGTGCTAAGCACAGTAAGCCAACTTGAAAAATACGCATTTAACACTCCTTATTTTAAATTCCAAATACCTTAACTTTAATACGCTAAGGGGCGCTTTAAATTGCGCCAATTAATACTACCCGCTAAAAGCATTTCGCGTAGTGATAAAACCCGTGGCATACAACGCTTCGAAAATTGCCACTGATGCCCGCAACATGCAGCGGTTAAACTCACTTTACTTGGCTTTATTAACTGAGCATTTTGCTGCTCTAGCCCATTTCCTAAAAAATCAAACCAACCAAGCTCGTTACAATGCAGCTTATTTTCGCCTAACTGATCGATACTGTCTATTCTAAGACGCACCTGATCGTAGCCATGTAATATAACGGGCACTATAAGCCCCACTTTGGCATACGTTTGATAAAAAAGTTCATTAGCTTGAACATTCACATCGGGTGGGGTCGGTTTTTGCTTTTCAAGCCACGTACCATTTTGCGCGTCCAGCGTAAAAGGCGTGTCACCATTGGCAACTAACGTTGCAGCTCGCTCAATATAATAAGGTAGGCTTTTTAACTGACGGCGCAGTTTATCGGCATTAGGCTCTGCAACTAATCGCTGAACCTCACGCTGATAAAACGCATTGCACAATTGTGCATACAACACTTTTTGTGCATCAGTTTGCCAAATTTCAACTTGCTGCTGAGCACCAAGTAACTGATTTTTAGCGACCAAAAGCTGTACTCAAAAATATTCAGATAAATGTTTTATAACACAGTATTGAATGTTTTTTAAGCGCAGCGCACTAATTAAGCGCTTGGCTTTTCACCTAATTTTGCTTTACCTGATTCTAAAAATTGCACAACCGTATTACGCTTTTTACCAATCAGCAAACTGCCATCAGCTAAAAACATAAAGTTTTGCCAATTGCGTTTAAATACATCAAATGTTGTTTCGATAATATTATCGCGTGCCATACAAAAATAAACAGTGGTGTTAGCTTCCCAATCTAAAAACGTTAAGATTGTTTCTGGTGGTTGCGCATCACCATTTTCCCACGCATCTTGCCAATCTACTTCTTGGCTAAAGCTTTTTTCTTGGCCACACCAATCGGTGTCTTCAAAAAAATCTGGGTGATCAAACTCACGACTTACCATGGTTGTCCAAAGTACGGCTGCGCGCTCATCTCCCATAGGCTTTATTTTTACTGCGTCTTCATCTGATACAGGTAAGTCTTTATGACGAAAAACCCATGCTTTTTTGTAATCATCTAGCGAAATATAGTTCATAGTATTGGCAAATTAGTTAACATTAAAAGTGCAAAGCCAAATTATACAAGAGATCAAAACATGACTACAGCAATAAAACCACTTTCACTCAAACCAGGCATATATCAACACTACAAAGGGCCGCAATACAAAGTTGTTCATGTTGCCACCCACAGCGAAACCGAGGAGCAGCTTGTGATTTATCAAGCACTCTATGGTGAATTTGGTATGTGGGCGCGCCCACTTAGTATGTTTTTAGAAACTGTTGAAAAAGAAGGTGAGGTCATACCGCGTTTTGCCTACCTTGGACCTGCCGTTTAACTATGGCATTATAACAAAATAACTTACTCCTCAGACCAGACAAGGGTACACCGTGCAATTTAATTCAACTGACAATTACATAGCAAGTAGCGCGCTTAAACAAGCTGTAAATGCTGCCATAATGCTCGAAAAACCACTTTTAATTAAAGGCGAACCAGGCACAGGTAAAACCATGCTGGCTGAGGAGTTAGCTAAAAGCCTAGATACCACGCTTATTCAGTGGCATATAAAATCGACCACTAAAGCGCAGCAAGGTTTATACGAGTACGACGCGGTTTCGCGCCTGCGCGACAGCCAATTAGGTGACGAGCGTGTACACAATATTGGCAACTACATCGTTAAAGGTAAGCTTTGGCAGGCATTTACGTATGCAGAGCTTAACGGCAAACGCCCAGTACTATTAATTGATGAAATAGACAAAGCCGACATAGAGTTCCCAAACGACTTACTACTTGAGCTTGATAAAATGGAGTTTCATGTTTACGAAACTAATGAACGCATTGTCGCAAAAGAGCGCCCTATTGTGATCATCACATCAAATAACGAAAAAGAATTACCGGACGCATTTTTACGCCGCTGCTTTTTTCACTATATTGACTTTCCTAGCAGCGACGAAATGCAGCAAATTATTGACGTGCACTACCCTAACGTTAAACAGGATTTAGTACGCCAAGCACTCGAAGTGTTTTTTAATCTGCGTGAAGCTAACGGCCTTAAAAAGAAGCCATCCACCAGCGAATTACTCGACTGGTTAAAGCTTTTAATGGCTGAAGACATAGACGCTAAAACACTGCACGACAAAGCTAAAAAAGGTGGTTTAATGCCAATGTTTGGCGCATTACTTAAAAATGAGCAAGACATAAGCCTAATCGAAAAACTTGCCTTTATGAGCCGCCGTTAAGATGTTGATTGCGTTTTTCTTCAAACTGCGTGAATACCGCTTGCCTGTAAGCCTGCGCGAGCTACTTGATTTAATTAACGCCTTAAAAAAAGGCGTTATATTTGCCGATATAGACGCCTTTTACCATTTAGCACGCACCATAATGGTAAAAGATGAAACGCACTTTGATCGATTCGACAAAGCTTTTAGCGACTACTTTAGCGGTATTGCCGACCTTGATTTACTCGAGAGTTTAAAGCAACAGCACAACTTACCTGAAGATTGGCTACGTAAAGAGTTTGAAAAAAACTTAAGCGATGAAGAAAAAGCTCAGCTAAAAGCTATGGGTGGGCTCGACGAGCTTATGAAAACCCTAAAAGAGCGTTTAGAAGAGCAACAAAAACGCCACGCAGGCGGCAATAAATGGGTGGGCACTGGCGGCACATCACCTTTTGGGGCATACGGCTATAATCCAGAAGGCGTGCGCATAGGTCAAGACAGCAACCGTAATCGCCAAGCGGTAAAAGTGTGGGACAAACGAGAATACAAAAACCTCGACACCGACAGAGAAATTAGTTCGCGCACAGTTAAACTCGCCCTTAAAAAACTACGTAAATTTGCCCGCACTGGCGCAAGCGACACGCTTGATTTAAACGAGACTATTCGCGCTACTGCAAAACAAGGCGGCATGCTTGATGTAAAAATGGCACCCGAACGCCACAATGCCGTAAAAGTACTCATGCTGTTTGATATTGGCGGCTCAATGGATGACTACATTCATACCTGCGAAGAATTATTTAGCGCCGCCCACAGCGAGTTTAAACACCTAGAGTTTTACTACTTTCATAACTGTTTATACGAGCACGTTTGGCAAGACAACGCGCGCCGCCATTCAAACGTGATTGACACCATGACGCTGATTAATAAATTTACCAGCGACTATAAAGTAATATTTGTTGGCGATGCTACTATGGGCCCTTACGAAATAGCTTATGCGGGCGGCTCGGTAGAGCACTACAATGAAGAGCCCGGCAGTGCATGGTTACAACGTGTCACAAACCACTTTGATAAAGTCGCCTGGCTCAACCCACAACCGGTTGAACACTGGCCGTACTATCAATCAATTGGCTTTATAAAAGAGCTAATGAACAATCGCATGTATGCGCTGAGCTTGGATGGAATAAGTAGAGCGATAAAAGAGCTGAGTTAAAATGAGTAATAGGAATATATTAAAACTAGTTTTGTTTGCATCACTTATTATAAATATGGTTTTTGTTACTATCTTTCTAAGTGACTCTAAAAAGGATAAAAGCATTTATTTATTAGCAAGCAATGTTGAAGCTAAATGCTTGAATGACTGGAAATCACAAGACTCTAGGGTGCCTTTTATTAACTCTCATCAAATTTTAGGGCCAGATCCTTTTACTGAATATAACCTTTTAGAGCTGGGAGGTTATGATCAGTCAACATCTTTCACATACGAATTCTCAGCATGTTTTAAAGATAAATTTTCTACAGTAAGAACAATTGCAGAGATGAAATATGCTATTGATTTCATGGGTAAGCAATCAAAAAATGTTGGATTTTATAAATTACCAAATTCTGATGAAATTATTGTTTACTCAAATGAGTAACAATTAGGCTAGATTGGCTAAACTCACAACTCGTCGAGCATTGGCTGCACTATCAATCAATTGGCTTTATAAAAAAGCTAATGAATAATCGCATGTATGCGCTTAGTTTAGATGGGGTCAGTGGAGCGATAAAAGAGCTGAGTTAGATGCGAACTAACGACAGTTCAGTTCCTGCAGCTAACCTTCTAGGCGTGTATCTGAAACTCTGTTGGGTGGCGCCTTCGGCTTAACCAACCTACCTTTTGACGTAGGTCGAATAAGTAGCGAAGCCACGCCATCCGACAAAAATGAAGAATTTACTAGAAACAACCCGACTTACCACGTTAATCGTATGCAAGCTAAACACCTCTCATACTTGTGGTTCTTTAGAAATAGAAGTTTCTTTTATGGTCGTAAATTTAAGTTATCTTTAACTTTTCTAACTCTTCATATATTTTAAAAACTTCTCCTATTATTGAATTACTTTTAGCTCCTAGGAGCTTTGGCATCCTATGAAATAGTGATCCTTTTCGTTTGTAATCTAAGCCAGGATAGTGCGATATAAACTCGTTTTTATTATTAACTACGTAACCACACTTTATTTCTGAGCTCCTCATTTTTGAGACTGCACTGGTATAATAATTAGCTCTCAACTCGTAATTATGAATTGCGTCTTCTAACTCTTCTAAAATACAAAGCAAACGTTTAGTTTTAGTGCCTATTAATATTTCTAAGTATGTACTCATAGAAAAAATATTAGCAGCCTGTGCACTTAGCTGGTGGTATCGGATAGAAACCGCTTCTTCAAGCAGCTTCAACTCATTCTCAAGCTCTTGTATTTCATTAATTATTTCGGGTATTTTTAAATCTTCTTTAGCTTTACGATCCAACTTAGCAAATAGTAAATAAGCCTCATCAGCCATCTCAAGAACAAAATTAGGCAATGATTGTACCTGTTTACTGAGAAACTCTCTAAACTCTTTAACACCTTGATTATGCCTAAATAATATAAATTCTCTTACAGCAACAAGAGCAGCTACAACTGTAGCCATTCCACCAGAAAAGCTTCCAAAGTTTGCTAAAATATTACTAGACACTCCCTTTGCTGATAGAATTATAAATGAGCCATATAAAAGAGTTGCTATTGAAAGCCAAAGAGCGAGCCAAAAGAAGTAATTTATATAAAGTCGACCTACTTTTACTTTTAGATGCTTAAGCATTTAACATTTCCTTTACATAGACATCTAGTAACATAACACAATCTCGGCTTCCCCTTATAAAAGCAAAGTATCAAATCTTGACTTCATACATCATAATTTTTAACTGTCAGCTTCACGCTCTGAGCCGCCATACAAATAATATATACGTCGTCTGACTATAAAACCTTACTTTCTCGTTCATTTTTGTTCAAAGCCCTTTACTCATAAACAAGCTGTACGGATCTAGCTCATAATAACCAAATGGTTCGCATTCTTTAAAACCAAACTGAGTGTAAAGCTTTTGTGCGGGTAAAAATGCTTCAGCAGTGCCGGTCTCTAAACTTAGCTTTTTATAACCTTGCAAGGTCGCTTGCTCAATAATATGCGTGAGTAACTTAGCGGCTATGCCTTGGCGTAAATAGCTGCTTGATGAGCGCATTGATTTAATTTCGCCATGAGTGGCATTGAGCGCTTTTAAAGCGCCAACACCCGCTAAATTATTATCAATCCATAAGCTATAAAAAGTTATGTCGGGCTGAGTGAGTTTGCTCACATCAAGTGCATGCACGCTCTCAACGGGTGAGTGTTTTAGCATATCGTTATGGTGTGCTTGTAGTAGCTTTATAACGTGTGGGTTTGAAAGATCACCTATTCTAATATTCATTTATACCTCATTTAAATTTTAAGCTTTAGGGCTTTAATTAAAACCCTAAAGTAAGTGATTATATTTAGAATGCTAGTTTCCACACTACAAACGCGACAGCAAACCCAACTAAGTACACTAAACCTAACCACGTTAAACTACGTAGTAACACGCTATGCTTAATAGCAGGCTCTGATCGCACAAGGCTAAAGTTGAGCCATGCAAATACAGGCGTTGTAACAAATGAAAGTGTCATAGCAAACGTAAGCATGGGGCCAAGGGCTGATTTAAAAAATAAAATAACGGCCATGCCAGCAAGTGCTTGTAGTATTAACCAAATATTTAGGCTGTGTTTTGATTGCTTAAAGCCAAGTAGTTTATGAGATTCGTTAAGCGTACGGGCGTAGCCATCTAGCACGGTGAGTGTAGTGCCAAACATACATAAAAAGGCGATTGCTGATACAAGCGGCCTTGCCCACTCGCCTATTGTTAATGCGTACATATCAATAAGCTGCTTGGCAAACGCGACACCGCCGAGTTCTATACTACTGGTTTGCCCGTACTGCACTAATACACCTAAGCTAAAAAATACCAAGGCTAAGCCAGCTGTAAGCCAGTAACCTACGTTAAAATCGAACAAGCCTTGGCTTTTAGAAACTGTTTGTTGCGCTTGTTTTTCTTTTAGCCATAAAGAACTTAATGCAGATATTTCGATAGGGGCTGGCATCCAGCCCATTAAAGCCACCATAAAGCTAAGCATGGCAAGTTCATACGGTGAAGGTCCCACATAATCAGCAGGTGCCATTGGGCCGTTACTAAATGCAATGGCAAGGGCAATCAAAGTAGCGAGCGTAAGCAGCCCCATAATGCCTTTGGCAACGTTATCTAGCGCTTTAAAGTGTCCAAGTAGCAATATAACTAAACATACACCCAGCAGCATCCAACAAAGCAAGGTTACTTCAATAACCATGGGTAAGGCGTAATGCAGTAAGCTTGCGGTAAGCAGTAATACGCCGGCGGTATTAACAACAGCGGCAACAATGTTTAAGCCAATAAAACTGTAGAAGTAAAACGGGCCTTTGCTTTTATAGCCCTCCACTAGGCTATTTTTAGTGGCGAGTGTGTATTCCATACCAAAGCGAAAAAACGGGTACTTTAAAACATTAACAACGAGGATAAGCCAAAATAATTGCCAGCCAAATATTGCCCCAGCTTGCGTAGAGGCAACTAGGTGAGATCCGCCAATAGCGGCTGTTGCCATGAGTATTCCAGGCCCAAGCGCACCTAGTCGAGACTTCCATACTGCTTTTGTTGTGTGCATTAATTTCTCAAAATATGTGTGTTGTGTGTTCTTTTTATCAATTTTTATAATTAATAAACTGCAAGAACGCATAACTTACCTAAATTACAGGCAATAAAAAAGAGCCATACGGCTCTTTTTTACAATACTTTGTGACTAAATTTTATTTAAGATCCATCTCTTGGATGATCTCGTGTGCGATTTCAGGTGTAGTGCTAACAGGCTTTTCGTGTAAGTTTGCTTTTATCTGCCCTTTTCGATGTTTTAGTGCTGCATCGAGTTTTTTAGCTGCACTTGCAATGGCAGGGTACATAACTTCGTTTTCCCCTTTTACCGATATGCGCGTGCCTTCATAATTAGTGCTAATTTCAGCTTGGATTTTATGATGTTCTTTAGACAAAATAATTTCGAGTGCAATAAGCGATGGGAAATGGCTCTCGATTTTTGAAAATTTTTCGTTGATGTGCTCTCTAATAGAGTCAGTAACTTCAACATGGTGACCAGAAAGATTAATTTTCATAGGGTATCCTTTTATTTGTTACCTCATAAATAGTATTGGGGGCTATTTAGATTAACACAAGGAAAAAAGAGATATATTTGAGGTTTATTTGCGGTTTTTGGTGATTTAAATCATGCGTTGCGCAAAGTTTATGCAAAGCCCATAGTGCATGGGCTTTCAGACGTCTAGCTGTACTGATTAATCTGTGTACGAACAACAGTAGTCAGCAAAATCAGATACTTTTACTTTAAAGCTTACATTTGCATCAACATTAAACGATTCACCCGCGTTAAATGTTTTCCACTCACTTGCGCCTGGTAATAAAATATCCCATTGGCCAGCTAAAAGCTCCATGCACTCTTTTTGGTTTGTATCAAAAACAAACTCACCTGGTTGCATAAAGCCTAACGTTTTCGCTTCGCCATCACCTAAAATAACGGTACGGCTCGACACTTTTCCGTCAAAATATACATTGGCTTTTTTTACTACACTCACGTTATCGAACTTTGGCATTTTTAGCTCCTGCTATTAATTTAAGATTTTTATTTATAAATTTTATCGCACTACCTTGCCTGATAGCTTACTTTCTTGCAAGGAAAGCTGCATTGATCAAGGTGAAGTTGCTTCATGTAAGGGCATAAAAAAACCCGCAACATGTGCGGGTTTTTCAATTACTTACTTTATTTAATCAAAGCGATTAAAAAAGCTCGTTTGCTTTGCTTACAATGTTTGCCACTGTAAAACCAAAGTGCTCAAACAGCTCGCCTGCAGGTGCTGACTCACCAAAGGTAGTCATACCTACTACTGCGCCGTTTAGGCCTACGTACTTGTACCAGTAGTCAGCAATACCTGCTTCTACTGCTACGCGGCGTGAAACAGATGCCGGTAATACGCTTTCTTTGTATGCTGCGCTTTGATCTTCAAAGGCATCAGTACATGGCATAGATACAACACGTACCTTTTTACCTTGGCTGCGTAGTTCGCTTGCTGAATCTTGTGCTAGTTGCACTTCAGAGCCCGTCGCAATAAAGATAATCTCTGGATTGCCGTCACAGCTAAGGATGTAACCACCCTTTTTAACGTCACTTAATTGCTGTGCGTCACGTGCTTGTTGCTCAAGACCTTGGCGAGTAAAGATAAGCGATGTAGGGCCGTCTTTACGCTCAATAGCTTGTTGCCATGCAATTGCCGACTCAACTTGGTCACATGGACGCCAGTTGTATAAGTTAGGCGTTAAACGCATGCTTGCAATTTGCTCTACTGGTTGGTGAGTTGGACCATCTTCACCTAAACCAATTGAATCGTGCGTGTATACAAAAATGCTTGGTTGCTTCATTAATGCAGCCATACGCACAGCATTTTTTGCATATTCAACAAACATTAAGAACGTAGCACCGTAAGGAATAAAGCCTTTATGAAGGGCAATACCATTCATAATTGCCGACATACCAAACTCACGTACACCGTAATAAATGTAGTTACCGCTTGCATCATCGCGTGTTAAACCTTTAGAGCCATCCCAAATAGTTAAGTTTGAGCCAGCTAAATCGGCTGAGCCACCCATAAATTCTGGTAATAACGGACCAAACGCATTTAATGCATTTTGTGATGCTTTACGAGACGCTGGGTTTGCAGGGTTTGCTTGTAATTGCTCAATGTACGCTTGTGATTTTGCAGCCCAATCGCCAGGCAGTTCGTTATTAATACGACGTTTGTATTCAGTTGCAAGCTCTGGGTATGCTTTTGCGTATGCTGCAAATTTTTCGTCCCAGCTTGATTCAAGCTGCTTGCCTTTTTCTTTGCCATCCCACTGTGCGTAAATATCATCAGGAATTTCGAAAGCATCGCCAGTCCAACCTAAAAATTCGCGAGATGCTTTAATTTCGTCATCACCTAGTGGAGCACCGTGACAATCATGGCTACCTGATTTATTAGGTGAGCCGTAACCAATAATTGTTTTACAACAAATTAGTGAAGGTTTATCGGTAACGCTTTTTGCTTCTGCTATTGCAGCACTTACAGCATCGCTGTCGTGGCCATCAACACCACTAATTACATGCCAACCGTATGCTTTAAAGCGAGCTGGCGTGTCATCTGTAAACCAACCTTCTACTTCGCCATCGATTGAGATGCCGTTGTCATCCCAAAATGCAACAAGTTTACCCAGACCTAATGTGCCTGCAAGTGAACCTGCTTCATGAGAAATACCTTCCATAAGGCAGCCATCGCCCATAAATGCATAGGTAAAGTGATCAACAATATCGTGACCTTCACGGTTAAACTGTGCAGCTAGCGCTTTTTCAGCAATTGCCATACCTACGGCATTTGTGATCCCTTGACCTAATGGACCCGTAGTAGTTTCGATTCCTGGTGCATAGCCATATTCAGGGTGACCTGGTGTTTTAGAATGCATTTGACGGAAGTTTTTAATTTCGTCCAGTGGTAAGTCGTAACCACTTAGGTGCAATAGAGAATAGATAAGCATTGAACCGTGGCCGTTTGAAAGAATAAATCTGTCACGGTCAGCCCACTCTGGATTCGTTGGGTTATGTTTTAGATAATCGCGCCATAATACTTCTGCGATATCAGCCATGCCCATAGGGGCTCCAGGGTGACCAGATTTGGCCTTTTGTACTGCGTCCATTGACAAGACGCGAATAGCATTTGCAAGTTCTTTGCGAGATGGCATGAATTCTCCTACCTTTATGTGTATTTGCGCGGGTATTTATGTGTTTGTTTATGCACCCAAGTAACTTGGGTTCGTTTATACCGACCATTCTTACTTATTGTGGGGGCTGTGTGCAATTAAAAACCCTATAAAAGTGAGGCATTATGAATATTTTTTAAGACCAAAAAGTTATTAGTAATTTTATTTAGACGTCTAGGCGTAAAAACACTATGCAAGGTGTTTTGTTTTCGATAAAATACGCCCCTTAATTTTTTAGCGCTAATACCGACGTTTGTGAAGCGCAATATTTGTGAGCAGAATTACAATGGCAAAACATTTATTTACTTCTGAATCAGTTTCTGAAGGTCATCCGGATAAAATCGCCGATCAAATCTCTGATGCGGTACTTGATGCTATCCTAGAGCAAGACTCTCATGCCCGTGTTGCATGCGAAACTTACGTAAAAACCGGTATGGTTATGGTTGGTGGTGAAATCACTACTAGCGCATGGGTTGATATCGAAGAAATTACACGTAAAACAATTCGTGACATTGGCTACACAAATTCAGACATGGGCTTTGATGCCGATTCATGTGCAATTTTAAACACTATCGGTAAACAGTCTCCAGACATTAACCAAGGTGTTGACCGTACTAGCCCAGAAGAGCAAGGCGCTGGCGACCAAGGCTTAATGTTTGGTTACGCATGTAACGAAACAGAAGTACTAATGCCTGCTCCAATTACTTACTCACACCGTTTAGTACAGCGCCAAGCGCAAGTACGCAAAAGCGGCGAGCTTAACTGGTTACGTCCAGATGCAAAATCTCAAGTTACTTTTGCATACGAAAACGGTAAGCCAGTAGGTATTGATGCTGTTGTACTTTCTACTCAGCACAGCGAAGACATTTCGCAAAAAGATTTAGTAGAAGCTGTGATGGAAACAATCATCAAGCCGGTACTTCCTGCAGAACTTATTACAAGTGCAACTAAGTTTTTCATTAACCCAACAGGTCGCTTTGTAATTGGCGGACCAATGGGTGACTGTGGTTTAACTGGTCGTAAAATTATTGTAGATACATACGGTGGTATGGCTCGTCACGGTGGTGGTGCTTTCTCTGGTAAAGATCCATCAAAAGTTGACCGTTCAGCAGCATACGCTGCACGTTACGTTGCTAAAAACATTGTTGCTGCTGGTCTTGCTGACAAGTGTGAGCTACAAGTTTCTTACGCAATTGGTGTTGCAGAGCCTACTTCTATTAGCGTTGAAACGTTTGGTACAAGCAAGCTAGAAGAAAGCCGTTTAATCGAGCTTATTCGTGAACACTTTGACTTACGTCCTTACGGCTTAATTCAAATGCTTGATTTAGAGCGCCCTATCTACCTTCCTACAGCGGCTTACGGCCACTTTGGTCGTGACGAATTCCCTTGGGAACGTACAGATAAAGCAGACGCACTTCGCGCAGCTGCTGGCCTTTAAGCCAAAATTGTTGTAGTAAATTAAAAACGGCCCTTTTAAGGGCCGTTTTTGCATCTAAAACTTATTCGCTATATTGTTTGTAGCGCGTCTACAAAATAACTATTAAATCGACCTCGAATTCTTTTGTACTTTAGGTATATACTCATTTCATTATAAAAGCTTTAGGGACAGTTAAATGGCCGATAACTTTCGCGTTATATTTGCAGGACTTGCCGATAACGTTGACATAAAAACAGCATGTACAAATTTAGCTGCAAAATTAAAAACGTCAGATGAAAAAGTAGCTCTTTTTTTTAAAGGTAAGCCACTGTTTGCACCAAGCGATAAAGACAAAGCGTTAAAACAGGCTAAGTTACTAGCAAGCTTAGGTATTAAAAGTAAGCTGCAAGCTGTTTCAAATGCAATTCAAAATAGCTCCCCCGCAGCTGCAAATAACAACCAACGTGACGAACGTATTTTTGATGCACTCGATTACATCACTAGCAGCTTAATTCGCCTTGAAGAAAAGCTAGACGAGTTAGAGCAACGCCTTCCTGAAGCTCAATTAAAAGCACCAGACGAAAGTATTGACGAATGGCAAGGTGACGATCTAATGCTAGATGATGATTTAGCGCCTCCTAAAAAACGCAGTAACTTACTTTTATATTCATTGATTGCAACTGCCACCATTTTGCTAGTCGTACTGGCTGTTTTTTTAATTTTTCCCGATTTATTCTCTTTTTAAGAATGGTTAATTAATTTAATGAGCAATAAACGCGCAAAAATAAGAGCGAAAATTCGTAACACCCGTAAAAACTTGTCAAATAATCAGCAAATAATTGCTGCGCAATCGCTAAAAATGAATTTTATTCAACATTTAAAAAGCGAAAAAACAACGAATTCAAAGCATATTGCCATTTACTTGAGTAACGATGGGGAACTAGACACTTCATTGTTAATTAAAGAATTATGGAGTTTAAACCATACCGTTTACCTACCTATAATACACCCATTCAATGGCGCTAATTTACTATTTCAGCGCTATGAGAAAAACTCACCCATGAGAGCAAATCGCTATGGTATCTTGGAGCCTAAGCTGAACTGCTCTCAAATATGCCCATTACCAGTGCTTGATTACCTCCTTATGCCATTAGTTGCATTTGATAAACAAGGTAATCGCCTAGGAATGGGAGGTGGGTTTTACGACCGGACATTGGCACGTTTACACGAACAAAATTGGCAAAAACCACAACTAATTGGCCTTGCACATGAATGCCAAAAAGTTGAGGCTCTACCAATCGAGTCGTGGGATGTACCACTTAAAACCATTATCACCCCAGATAAAACATACTGTTGGTAACAATTAAATTTGATTACTAACCGCATATTTCTGACATACATGAGCACAAAGCAATGACACAAGACGAATTAAAAAAAGCAGCTGCTTGGGCAGCACTCGAGTTTGTAAAAGAAAACACTATTGTAGGTGTGGGTACAGGCTCTACTGTTAATCACTTTATTGATGCCCTTGGTTCAGTAAAGGACACTATTGTAGGCGCTGTATCAAGCTCAGAAGCCTCAACCGCGCGCTTACAAGCGTTA
Organism: Pseudoalteromonas sp. c7(2019); assembly: GCF_011378625.1. Taxonomy (NCBI): domain Bacteria; kingdom Pseudomonadati; phylum Pseudomonadota; class Gammaproteobacteria; order Alteromonadales; family Pseudoalteromonadaceae; genus Pseudoalteromonas; species Pseudoalteromonas sp. c7(2019). The sequence continues at coordinate 53,749 of NZ_WTKS01000021.1, forward strand.
GGTATTGAAGTATTTGAGCTTAATAACGTTGCTGCTTTAGATGTATACGTTGACGGCGCTGACGAAATAAACGATCAAAACGAAATGATTAAAGGTGGCGGCGCAGCCCTTACTCGCGAAAAAATAGTAGCCGCTGTAGCTAAACAATTTGTGTGCATTGTAGATGACACCAAATTAGTAAAAACATTAGGCGACTTCCCGCTTCCAGTAGAAGTTATTCCAATGGCTCGCAGCTACGTTGCACGAGAATTATTAAAGCTTGGTGGTGACCCCGTTTATCGCCAAGGCGTAGTTACCGATAACGGTAACGTTATATTAGATGTATTCAACTTAAAAATTACCAATGCTAAACAACTTGAAGCACAAATAAATTCAATTGTTGGCGTAGTTACCAACGGCCTATTTGCAATGCGTGGTGCTGATAAAGTGATTATCGGTACTAAAAATGGGCCACAAATTAAATAGGATGAGGTTATGAGTAAGGTATCGTTAGCAAAAGACAAAATTAAAATTCTCTTGCTTGAAGGTGTTCACCAAAGCGCTGTTGAAACGCTAAAACGTAACGGTTACAGCAATATCGACTACGTTAAAACATCCTTACCTGAGGACGAATTAAAAGAGCGCATTAAAGATGTTCACTTTGTAGGACTTCGTTCTCGTACTCATATTAGCCAAGCCGTATTAGACTCAGCTGACAAGCTAGTTGCTGTTGGGTGTTTTTGTATTGGTACAAACCAAGTTGATTTAGATGCAGCACGCGAACGCGGTATTGCTGTATTTAACGCACCATTTTCTAATACTCGTTCAGTTGCTGAACTTGTACTTGGTGAAATCCTACTTTTATTACGCGGTATTCCAGAGCGTAATGCAGCGGCTCATCGTGGTGGCTGGTTAAAAACAGCAAATGGTTCGTTTGAAGCACGTGGTAAAACATTAGGTATTATTGGCTACGGTCACATTGGTACTCAGCTAGGTATTATGGCTGAAAATATCGGTATGAACGTTGAATATTACGATATCGAAGATAAGTTATCACTGGGTAATGCAAAGCAAGTTCACAACCTAACTCAGCTATTACAACGCTCTGATATTATTAGTTTACACGTACCAGAAACACCGCAAACTAAAAATCTTATTGGTAGCGCAGAACTTGCTGTTATGAAGCAGGGATCTATTTTGATCAATGCTTCACGCGGAACTGTTGTTGATATTGATGCACTTGCAGAAGCACTAACAGAGAAAAAACTAAGTGGTGCAGCAATCGATGTGTTCCCTACTGAGCCAAAATCTAACGATGAAGAATTTGTATCGCCACTGCGCCAATTCGACAATGTTATTTTAACGCCGCACATTGGTGGTTCTACACAAGAAGCGCAAGAAAACATTGGTATTGAAGTAGCGGGTAAACTGGCTAAATACTCAGATAATGGCTCAACTATTACAGCTGTTAACTTCCCTGAAGTATCGCTGCCTGAGCTTGCTAATCGTAGCCGTTTATTACACGTGCACCACAACCGCCCTGGTGTACTAACGCAAATTAACCAAGCGTTTGCACAGCACGGTATTAACATTGCTGCGCAATACCTACAAACAGACGCATCTATTGGTTATGTAGTTATTGATGTAGATACAGATCAATCTGAAGTAGCACTTAAAGAACTAAGCGCTGTTGAGGGTACAATTAGAGCACGTATTTTACATTAATAAGTACTTTTGATATTAAGAAGGGTCCTTATGGACTAATGCCGATCATTTAAGAATTAGTTAATAGCACTTGAACGATCTTCTAGGT
>NZ_WTKS01000022.1:0-54363 GCF_011378625.1 Pseudoalteromonas sp. c7(2019)
GAATAATACACCCTTTATTTTTCGAGTCAACACTTTGTTTTAAATTTTCTTTTTAGAATATTTAAAACCGAAGTTTTATTTAACTCTCTGAGGTAGTTAGTGCCTCGCTATGCGTTGGCGTTTCCCGTTTCAGTGGGGTCGCATTATAGGGAGATTCGAGCGGGGGTCAATGTTTTATTTCAGCTTTTCGACAATTAAATGAATTTAGTATGAAAGCTATACAAATAAAGGGCTGCGACGCTTTTTCTGCCTATTAAATAATCTATGTATGAGCGGCAAAACTATATGCATACATAAAATTATACTATTTAGCTCTGTTAGGTTAAGCCAACTAAAGTTAGTCAGTTGGCTTTCGATAAAATATTGCGTATGTCATTAATTAAAAGCTGTAATTAAAGCCTGCGTAATAGCGCCTACCCGAATAGCTCGAGTTAAGTAATCGTGCATCTGTATCATCACCTAAACGCGTTACCGATTCCGACTTAGTTAAATTAATAACAGCAGCTGTTAAGCTTAGCCCTTCATACAAATTAACCGATGCATTAACGTCAACTTGCTCGTACGGATCTTGATATACATTTAACCCACTATTAAGGCCTAATACTGTCTCCCCTCGTTTGTTATATGAAGCGCGTATATTAAAAGCGTCACCTTCATAATAAACAGAGGTATTGTACTGATACTTTGCACTACCTATTAATGCCGACTGACCAAACTCTTCACCATTTACTGTTACATCTGCTTTGTTGGTTTTGTTATAGGTGTAGTTTGCAAAAAAACCAAAACCATTATCAAACGCATGCTGAATAAATATCTCCGCGCCTTTAGATACTGCATCGGTACCATTTCCCACAGTACTATACGGAGCTATATTAATGGTTCCTGCATCTACTATATTATTTTTACCGGCAAAGCTTTGCTCTGCATCTATTACCAGTGGCACAACAAAATTGTCTACTTTTTTATGGAAAAGCGCCAATCCAACCGCAGAACCCTCGCTGTAATAATACTCAATAGATAAATCAGCTTGTACTGATTCAAATGGTTTCAAATTTTTATTACCGCCACTGCCGCTAAAGCCTGGCTGTTCATTAAATGCAGCTCTATCATCTGACCATTCGTCCGATACAAATGTAATACGCTGCTGCGCACCTAAATCGCTGTAATCAGGACGAGACATTACTTTTGCGATTGCCCCACGAATAACTAAATTATCAGTTGCATCCCACGCTATATTAAAGCTTGGTAATATTTGAGTATCTTTGTTTTGCTGAGTGACTAACTGATAGTCTTCTACAAAGCGTGCGTCACCCGTTACTGGCTCGCCTGTTTCGTCATTTGTGTGATCTAATTGGTAGGTATATAAGTCAGTAGATGAAGTAAGTGTTTTTGTTTGCACAACACGCACGCCCAAATTACCTCTTACTTCACTAAACTCAAAATCGCCTTGAATATAAAAAGCAGATATTTTTTCTTCTATATCGTAAACAAAGTTATCTTCAATACGTGTATAAGGTACATAATTAGCAGTGACCATATCGCGATACTTGTTCCAATCGATACTTGGCATTTGGTTTATATCAAACCCGCCTACTATATTGCTCTCACTTGTAAATACATTTTGAGCTAACGGCATACCGCCATTCCACTGGTAACTATCAAAACGCGTAATACCTTGCTCGCTTGCTTCGCCTGCAGCTATGTTGAAATTGGGATCTAAAAAGAAAGTATTACCAGTTTCACGATGAAGACTTGAGTTACGGTATTTAACACCGGTTCTAATTGTTTTTAAAAAGCCCCAATCAACATAAAAATCCACATCAGCTTGGTAATAATCTTCCTCAAGCTCACTGCGTACAAAACTTGAGTTTGAAGAGCCCGCATCACGACCGCCTCCAATTCCATTTTGTAAGTTAGTTAATGTATTAGGGTCAATATTAAGTGACACATTGTTTTGGTTGAGTGACCAGCCTGCCGTTTGAGCTGCATTTTGAATAGTAGTGGCGTTTTCGCCCGCGTTTGAACTTTTATATGCGGCTTCCCAGCTTTCTTCCGGCCCCCCTTCTGATTTTGTATTACCCACAACAAAACGCGCTTTAAAATTATCGCCTTCATAGGTTAAATTAAAATCAAAAGTATCTGAGGTAGATTCTTCACGTACATAACTGCCGCGCATCCACGGAAACTGCATATCACTTTCAGTTCCGCTTACCATCGCATCGTATTGCATACCAGTAACAATAGTTCCCGATTCATCAAGATTTACATCAGTTAAAAAATCAGAATTTAAAGACCACTCAGGTATATCAATCACAGATTCTGTTCTGTCTTGACCGAGTGTAAAGCCAAAGTAATTAAATCCAAGCTCTAAACGATTTGTTGGTCGCCATTGCGTACTAAATTGAATTCCTTCGCGCTCACGTTTTTCGTTAAGAACTGAACCTCGCACAACTTGCGGAAACCAAACACCATCGTAACTATTACCGCCTGCATCATTAATAACATCCCAACCATTATTGTTATCAACTGCGTTACCGTTTATATCTGTAGGTTGCCCAGTGCCACTATAGCGCCACACATTGGCATCAGTACCGCCCGAAAGCGTTCTGTTTGTTCGCTCCTGATATGTATAGCCAACTAATATACCAAAATTTTCGTCGTCATTTTTCCATGAATATAAACCCGTAAACTGCGGTTCGTACTCTTTTGTAACATCAGCGTAAGTACTCTCTACATTAAATACACCTGAGTTTGCATCCATACTCAGAGGTTTTCGGCTATGCATTAATACAGTACCACCAACCCCACCTTCATCTAAGCGTGCTTCTGGCGATTTATAAACCTCTAAGCTTTCAATCATTGAAGACGGTAACAAAGCATAATCAAACGAACGCGAAGGCTCCCCCGGGGAAGACGCAATAAAATTACCATTAAGCTGTGTAAAGGTAAGTTCTGACGATAAACCACGAATACTAACTGATGAACCTTCTCCGCCGTCACGCTCAATTACCACACCGGGTACACGCTGAAGAGAGTCTGCAACGTTTTTATCAGGGAATTTTCCAATATCTTCAGCGGTAATTGCATCAACCACAGAGCCAGACATACGTTTTACATCTAAGTTTTCGGCCATACTTGAACGGATACCACGTACTTCTATTACTTCCATATCTTTTTTATTTTTGCTTCATCGGTTATTTCTACACCGAATGCATTGGCGCAACCTATCGCCGATAAAATAGAAAGACACAATGTTGATTTTGAAAGTTTAGACAAAGCGTGTACTGAGTTATTATTATAGTTAAGTGCTGTCATAGGAAGTGCTATTCCGTTTAAAGCTGCTTATGTTGATTCAAGCAAGTTAGTTAATCATTCTGCAGCAATCAAATTGACGCAAAGAAAAAAATTTTGCTAATTTTATACAACCAAACTTAATCTTTTATTAACGGGGGCTTAAAATTAGAGGAATCGCTTTGATAAAAATCAACTTAATGTAACTACTTTTAAACTAAACATCTCAGATCAATCTTAAATAGCGGTGTGTATAACAATACGCCTAAGTTTAAGCAAAACTAGATATACCTTATTGCGAACGACTGATAGGTATAGGATATTAATTTTACGACTTTTAGATGACCTTAAATAAAGGTTTTCATGTAAAAGCACACCTTTATATCTAAGCTGCTCCTTATTTTAAAGGATGCTAAGTAGATCTTCTAAGAGATATAGACTAAGGTTAATTAAAGAACTTTATGACTGATAAAAATCATTGGTGCAATACTAAAGAACCACTTTTAAAAGTGGGAGAAAAGGAGTTTTTACTTTTAATAATCGTCTTAATTAAGTCACACGCTAAACCACTACTAAATATAACTAGTTATATATCGTTGTTTATTCAATGTTTTGTATTTTAATACTCGCTTGGATGAATATTCCTAATAAATTAACTTTGAATAGGAGCTTATTTATGAAAAGTAATATTAAATTAATCATTACTGTATTTTTTATTATTTGGTTTATTAATGACAGTAATGCCCATAGTGCAAAATCTAACTTTGATCTAGATGATAATGGTTTATATGATGACTACGAACGTAAATTGTTACTTGATTTTCTTGGGAATAAATATCCAGAACTAAATGCTAATTATGACACCAATAATGACGGTAAAGTAACAGTACTAGAGCAAACTACTGGTCGACTCCCATTATCGCTGCGTATTCCCAAACGGGCAATTGATAGCACAACTAAAGTTCCTTGGGCTTTAAACCTTTTTCCTGAGTGGCTTATGTCTGCTTATTTTCAAGAAGACACTGAAATAGGTAATGTGATAAATCACCCTTCACGCGGGACTATTGTAGCTAATGCAACGCAAACAAATTCTTCTCTTCAGCCTTTAAAAACGACAAAGAAAAACGGTATTGAATTTACGGAGAATTCTGGGCAATATTTAATAATGCCAGGTCAGCGCGATGCTAGATGGAATTACAGATGGATGCTTTTTACATTTAGGATCGATGCTAATACAGGTAATAATGCCGAAACTATTTTATTAGATATTAATCATGGTGAAGGTTCAAATAAATCATCTCCTAAAGTCTGGTATAACAAAACAAACGGTCTAAGTATTCAGTATGTCGGTCTAAATAAGAATGGTCTTGATAAACGAATTATGACCACTAAAAATGGCGTGGTCGCAGATGGTAAAACATGGAATGTTATTGTTGCCGGGATCCGCTATGGTCAAATGTTCGCCTCCGTAAATGGTACATTAATATCTAGTGAAGCAGTCCAACCAGATCGCTTTTCAGGCGAGTGGATTAGTAATACTTCCTCATACATTGGCGATAAAGATATTGGTAATATGGCTTGGGCATATGATTCATTAGTATTTGGTTTAACTGAACCATCAGAAGCTATGGTTCAAAAAATGACTGGCTGGGCTGCTTATCGTCTTAGTACTAATAAAGCGTTATTTAGTAATGGAATATCTTCAATTGATCTCCCAAACAAGCATCCATATAAAAATATTAGACCTGTAATGGATGCTGAAGACTTCCCTTATCGTTATATTCATAATGAAAAAGAATGGACGGCTTGGGGAAGCTCTATTGATACCTCTGAAGTACGCATTAATGGTGGTGGGGAACGTGTAGCTACAGACGACTTTGAAAGGGTATTTTATGATGACTTTCGTAATAACCGAGTAAAAGCGAGTTTTAGTGGTGAATCTGACCTTTGGTCTGCCCCTGGGTTTAATCCGGCAGTTGGCGCGAGTGCTCAGCTGATGCCTCCTAGTGAAACATTTAATGTTTATCCCCATGAAGAAGATGAAAAAAAACAATCTCTTTTGCTACGAAAACAAAACGAAAGATGGAAAGCAAGTGCTTTTTATAGCGTGAATGATCTTGGCCATGGCTATACTTGGACTGGCCCAAAAATTTTTCGCATTCGTAGTATGCTTCCTAAAATAGACAAAAATGATTTGCCTGGGGGGTTATTTCCAGCATTTTGGTCTTATAATCCTGATTTTTTGTTTTGGCGAACAGCAAACCGCATCGAAGTAGATTGGTTTGAATTCGATGGAAAAAATGGAGCTTGGTTAAACGGGCTTTCTTCTCATTACCACTATGCTCACGTACCAAACATATTTGCAAAAGATGACTCTAGTTATAAAAGTTACAAAGCATATTGGGGGGAGCTGACGGAGCAAAAAAGCAAAATTGAAGGTGGTCTTGAATTTTGGGATGGCCAATATCACACCTGGGAATTTGTTATTGATAATGACATGACTTATATAAATGTGACTATTACAGATGAAGCTGGGAATGATAAGTGGGTTGAAATTGGTCGTGTACCAACCGCACCAACCTATCTTGAAAGGCTTGATTTGCAACTTGACTATGCGCTCAGATCTTACGATGGCAATCCGACGAGCGATCAAGAAAACTTCACCATAGACTCTATTGAAGTACTACAAAAAACATCAAACATAATAAAAATCCCAGAATCCTTTATCAGTAAACCAATTATTACAGGAGAAAAAGTAGTTGGTGGCACCATAATCTGCCAAGCTAATTTACAAGATATTACAGATATTCGTTATTATTGGTTTGCTGATGGTTATCCGTTAACATACACCGCAACTAATACCTACGATATTACGAGTGAAGAATCTGGGAAAGAAATTCGCTGTATGGTAAAAGCGGTTGGCGCACTTAACATGCCAGAAGCTTGGACTGAGAAAGTAGCTATAGCAGAATAATATAGATGATCTATGGGTTATAACGGAGCTTGTATATTTACTTACACAAAATAAACAGCTATTTACTCCGTAATTTAAAATCTACATAGCTCCTTCAGTAAAATTTAACCATTAAAGAACTGCTATTCTTTAATGGTTAAATTTTTCAAACTGGGGATAATTTAATCTCTGTAAAAAGTAGAAATCGCCCCAAAAAAGTTTATACCGCAGCTATTCAGTATTTATATAGTTATAATTTTCTGATCATTTGTTTAAAGCACATATCCACGCTTAGCATCCTTAGTATTGTGCAAAAAAAGTACTTTACTGAAAATTAACTTATATGAGGTCAACAACCAACGAACTTTATACTACTTCTCTAATTTATTAATAACATCAGAGAGTTCTAAGAGTGTAGGCTTTCCACCATAATAATTGGTATCTATATGATAGCTATTACCCACCCAGAAAGGTGCTTTAGTTGAGTTATGTCCATGTATTGAAAAGTCGACTCCATGACTTTTAACTACCTTATTTTGTTTAACTACTTCGCGATCCCACAATAGAGATTGCACAATCACCGATTTATCATCAGGGTAATTTTCCCAATCCCACGATTGGGCAAATGTATGAGACAACCCAATTTTATAACCGCGATATTCAAGTACTATTGAAAGAGGTTTAGTTAGTAACTCATCGCACATAACATTGAGCTTTTCACTCGATACCGACTTGTGCCAATTGCCACCATTGTCAGTCCATAATTTAAAAGCCGCTTTATCATTACTTAATAATGATTCCAACATTAAATGCTCATGATTACCTAATATCATACATGCCCTAATGGCTTGTAAGTATGTAAATAAGTCATATGTTTTATCCCCGCGATCAACAAAATCGCCTAGGCAAAACAAAGTATCTCTTTCAGGGTTAAAATTTACGTTATTAAGTGCGTTTTTTAAGGCAGGTAAATCACCATCAAGATCGCCAATTACAAATACTCGGCACTCATCATTAATAAATATTGCTTGTTTTGAAGATACAGCCTGAATAGCGTTAATACCTATATGCAAAATAGACTCCTATAGAATGCAATCTAAAACTTAGATTAATACTTGAGTTTATAAAGCCTTAAGGTAACACAATATAATTGATAATTAATGAAGGTAATAAGATTTGATTGAAACTAAAAATGTATGACAGCGGACTTTAACTACAAGCTAAATAAGTAATGTAGATAGTTTTTAGCCAATAGTAAAAAGCGGCTTAGCAAAATACCTGAACAAGTTATAAGTTCGTTAGCAGCACAAACTTATCAGCCAGCTCATCTAAACTTTCACGCTTATTAGGATCGGGCTTTATACAGTCAATAGGGCATACACTTACACAAGTAGGTTTATCATAATGCCCTACACACTCAGTACATTTATTCGCATCTATTTGGTATATCTTCGCGCCCATATAAATAGCCTCATTAGGGCACTCTGGGTCACACATATCGCAGTTAATGCATTTACTATTTATGAGTAGAGCCACTTTTTAGCCTTTCCAATTAAAGTTCATATAAAACAAAAAATGAAAAAATAGAACATTTACTGCTTTATTTTAAATTATATGATTAACAGCGTTAAATTATGCATTTTATTGACTTTTTCTTTGTTGATCTTTATCAATAAAAACTTCTGGCTTCTCTAATGAAATTTTAAAGCGTCGCTGTTAATATTGCCTACATCCTAAACAATAAAGTAGTTCTGATGGCAGCTAGTTATTCTCTCGATGATTTACGTTACTTTTGCACCATAGTAAAATTAGGTAGCTTTAAAAAAGCATCAATAAGCCTTGATATGTCACTATCAACTTTGAGCCGTAGAATACGTTTATTAGAGCAAGCACTTCAATTAACGTTACTAAATCGAGATGCCCATCGAGTTACACTTACGCATACTGGCGAGTTATATTACGATCGCTATCGTAAACTGTTCGATGAAGTAGAGTGTATAGAGCAAGCACTTTGTGATGAGAAAGACCAACCTAAAGGGAAAATTAGGATCTGCGCACCCATTTACATAGGTAAACATTTTTTAAGTGCTATTTTTTGTAATTTTTTACTGCAGTATCCCGATATTCAACTAGATTTACGCTTTTCAAATAACCTTATTGATATTGAAAAAGAAGGGATTGATATAGCGTTTAGAGTAAGAAACCCTGCTATTGATAATTGGGTTATTAGAGAACTAAAGCTTACTCATAATGTATTGTGTGCTCACTTAAATCATGATTATCAATCCATCACTCATCCTAAGCAATTAGAAGAGCAACCAAAAGTTACGTGCGTTGGGTTGGTACCGTGGCAATTAAAAAATCAGCAAACGAGTGAAGAGTACAGTTTTAATCCAAACACACATGTTCGATTGGAAGTTGATGAAATTCAAATGATGAAACAAGCAGTTGAGTCTGGTGTGGGTATTAGCTACATCCCTGATTATATAGCATTACCACTTATTAAAGCCGGAGAGCTTAAACACATTCTTCCTGATTGGCAAAGCAAAGGGCAGCCATTTTCTATGCTTTATCGCGACAGAAAACAAATCCCTTATCGAGTGCGATTACTTATAGAGCATACACTGCAACACTTCACTAAAATGTAGCAGTGTAGGCTTTTCACAGCAAAGTAATTAAGCTAATTCATCTTTTAAAAACTAAGCCTTAGTACAATTACACCTAAAAATGCCGTTGTTAATCCTATAACTTCTTGGCGTGTAAAAGACTCTTTTAGAACGATGCGTGAATACAACAAAATAATTAAAATATTCATACCTGAAATCGCTGAAACTAGCCCTGTATTACCAATAGCAAAAGCCGATATTATTGCAACCATGCCAGCTACATTTGTTAAACCAATAAGTAACCCGCACGAAAATGTTTTACCGGCAGACCAATACGCTTGAGAAGAGCCTTGCTCTGCTAGCATTTTTTTACGCTTTACTAACCAACTAACGGCAAAAAGAAAGCTACCAAAACCAAACATAGACGTTAAAGTTGCAAACGTATCCGCCTCAAGAAGTGTAGATTGCTTACCCATTAAATCATTAAATGCAAAAGACAGTGCCGCGAGTAATCCCCATTGCGCGCCTTGTAAATTACTTAATGAGATATCGCTGGAGTAGCGAATAATATAAAGGCCGCCAAAAATAATAAAAAAGCCGATTAATTGAATAACAGTTAAGGTTTCTTTCCATAATAAAAAGGCAAATAAAAGTACAAATAAAGGCGTTAACCCCGACAGGATGCTAATTAAAGACGCTTTCCCAACCGAAAACCCTTTGTGCAAAAACCCATTAGCCGCAAAAGATCCAAAACCTAAAGCGAGCCCAACCGTAATATCAGCCCAGCCGTACCATGTGTGCTCAAACACCACAGTACCTAGCGCACTAATTATAAATCCCACAAAAAAAACACCGAATAATAATAGATTACGATTAATCTTTTTTTGTGACGTCCATTGGTACATTATTCCTCGCGCACCAAAAAAAACAGTGGCGAGTAATGCAAAAATTATCCACATATAAATGAGACCCTTTATAATTTACTTCGATAAACCTGAATAAAAAGTGGTTATTTAACATTGTTGAATGCATGACTATTACATAAAGGTTCAGCTGTAAAACACGTAGCCACTACAAAAGCGTTACCCGATACCTAGCTTCTACTCTATAAAATAAGCAGCTTAGACTTCACATAATAAAATACTAGCCACACAATTACACTTTAATAAACAACAACACCAGTATATTTAATCTATAAATATTATAAATAGCCATAAGTGGCACTATAGATCCCATAAATAGCACTTAACTATTTAGTCGCTTAGCTTCAATCACATAGTGAGCAACTAACACACAGAAATAACAACAATTTAGTGAAAAAAAACGAATTTATAAAAACATAAAAAAACAGTTTTAAACTGTCATTTTATCGCCAATATATTTTTAACCTAAAACTCAATTGACTTTATTTTTAAACTCAATATGATTGATTTAAACAAAGAGGATAATATGTTTACTTTAATCACATACCTGCTAAAAACAAATACCACCTTCGGAATTTAAGCCGAGTGTAACCCTTACACTCGGCAGTTACACTGTACCTTTATATATTTAAATTCGATTTAGTTTTTGTAGGGATTAGTCCGTGCTTTCTTTTCTGTTCGAGCGTAAAAAACCTTTCCTGTCTAAAAATGACTTCACAGACGCAGCTGTACTATTACAACCGCTGAAGCTTGCGTATTTACTACAAGAAGTCGAGTATTCACAGCGGCCTTGGTCAAAATTCAATCCGCATGTACAAATTAATAGCACGGTGGTTATTAAAAATATAACCACCGGTTTTAAGCGCCGTATAACTTTAGTGCCTCCAAGCCAACGAAAGCACTTTATTAGTGACGTATCATTTCACTCTTCTCTTGGGGTCGCTCTTTTAGGGCATAAAATAAATCATATTATTGAATATAAAGAAGCTGGGGAATCCCACCTTTGGGAAATAATAGCCATTAATATTAAGGAGGAAATATAGAGTAAATTATTTCAATTTTTATTTATTAATTTTATATATTTAATTGGAGTTATTTGTAATGAGTAAAGAAAAACCTAAAAAACATGCAAGCAAAACATTAAAACAAAAACGTAAAGAGCGAAGAGATAAGCTAAAGCAACTTGAAAAATAATTAATATTATTTTAAATAAAGTCGCAAACTCGGGGTTTTTATAACCCCGAGTTTTTTGAAAAAACTATATTCAGCTGTAGCTAAACAGCTTGTTTAAATGGATTACGAGTATCTTGGTGTTCCTCAAGATTACGCATTAAAATAGCGTGCGCTAAGTTGATGCCTTCATCTAGCGGTATTTTTACAATGTGACCAGAGCCTTTAGCATCGCTAATACTTTCCCCCTTTTTGTTTTCCATATATGCAAGCTTAAAAGTAATGTTACCTTGTGGTGTCATGAGTTCGAGTGAATGCCCTGTACAAAATTTATTTTTAACGTCTATTTCAACTAATCCATTTTCGCAGCGCTCAAGTACTTCTCCCACAAATTGCTGCTTAGTTGATACCGAATGACCGTATTCATAATTTTGATAATCTTGATGGGCATGGCGTTTTAAAAAGCCTTCGGTATAACCACGATGTGCTAGATTTTCGAGTGTTTTAAATAAGTTAGTATCAAATGGTTTACCCGAAGCTGCGTCGTCTATTGCTTTGCGATAAACTTGTGCTGTGCGCGCTACATAATAAAATGACTTAGTACGCCCTTCTATTTTTAAACTATGTACACCCATTTTTGTTAACTGCTCTACGTATTGCACAGCGCGTAAATCTTTTGAGTTCATAATATAGGTGCCGTGCTCATCCTCGAATGCAGGCATGTACTCACCAGGGCGGCCTTGTTCCTCTAGCATAAATACATCGTTACTTGGCGCGCCTTCACCCAGTGTAGGAATAACCTGTTTTGGGTCAATTTTATGCACCATTTCGCCGGTTTCGTTTTCAACCCCAGGTTTTACATCATAATCCCATCTACATGCATTAGTACACGTGCCTTGATTTGGGTCGCGCTTATTTATATAACCAGAGAGTAAACAACGTCCTGAATACGCCATACATAGTGCACCATGTACAAATACCTCAAGTTCGGTGTCTGGGCAGAATGTGCGTATTTCGGTTATTTCTTCGAGCGACAGCTCCCGCGATAAAATAACGCGTTCAATTCCCTGCTTTGCCCAAAATTGTACACTCGCGTAATTTACCGCATTTGCTTGTACCGATAAGTGAATTGGCATGGCTGGCCATTTTTCACGAACAAGCATAATCAAACCAGGGTCTGACATAATCAGCGCATCGGGCTGCATCGCAATAACAGGTTCTATATCACGTAAATACGATTTAACTTTGGCATTATGCGGCGCAATATTAGACACCACATAAAACTTTTTATTTTGCGCATGCGCTTCACTAATTCCTACTTGCAGAGTATCAAGGTCAAACTCATTATTGCGCACACGCAAACTATAGCGAGGCTGCCCTGCATAAACCGCATCTGCGCCATAAGCAAAAGCGTAGCGCATGTTTTTTAAACTGCCTGCGGGGCATAGTAATTCAGGAATAAAAGGCATTGAAGAAATAACGGGTGACATGTGCGCTCCATACATCAAACTGGGTTTAAGCCAGTTGCATAAGTAGTTAACCTGAACTCTGAAAAATAAATCTATCCCAAGCAGAATTCAGATTAGTCATTAACAAATAAGTAAACAGAAGCGCGGCAGTATAAATGCGGTCAATAATTTGTATTTGATCGAGATCACAAAACGGCAACCAAACTGGTTTTTAATAAAATTAGGATTTTTCACTTAAAACGCGTATAATTCGCGCCCGTTAATATTCACACTTTTACTTAAAATTATTGGAGCATAAAGATGGCTTTAGAACGTACTTTTTCAATCGTAAAACCTGATGCAGTTGCTAAAAACCACATTGGCGCTATCTACAACCGTTTCGAATCTGCTGGCCTTAAAATCGTTGCAGCTAAAATGGTTCACCTTTCACAAGAGAAAGCTGAAGGTTTCTACGCTGAACATAGCGAACGTCCTTTCTTCGGTGCTTTAGTATCTTTCATGACATCTGGTCCAGTAATGGTTACAGTTCTTGAAGGCGAAAACGCTGTTCTTAAAAACCGTGAAATCATGGGTGCTACTAACCCTGCTGAAGCACTAGCTGGTACTTTACGTGCAGACTACGCTGATAGCATCGACGAAAATGCTGTTCACGGTTCTGACGCTGTTGAATCTGCTGCTCGCGAAATCGCGTACTTCTTCGCTGACGAAGAGCTTTGTTCACGTACTCGTTAATTCGAATTCGTTAACATATTGAAAAGGGCTTTCGGGCCCTTTTTTAGTCATTACGTAAAGTATTAATCAGAAACTCATGATGTTTTACTTAATGATTAAAGTGAGTGAATTGTGTACAATTCGTCCTCGTAAATTTTATCTCCACCGTCACCGATTGAGGTTGTTTCATGACCGAGCAAAAAAAGATTAACTTATTAGATTTAAACCGAGAAGCAATGCGCGAGCTATTTGCATCGTTCGGTGAAAAGCCGTTTCGTAGTGACCAGGTGATGAAATGGATTTATCATTTTGGCGTAGATAACTTCGACGATATGAGCAACGTAAATAAAAAGCTTAAAGAAAAACTTAAAGCTGAGTGCGAAATTGTAGCGCCAGAAATCACTGTGCGCCAACAAGCAAGCGACGGTACTATTAAGTACGCACTTATTCTGGAAGGCGGCCAAGAAGTAGAAGCCGTTTGGATCCCTGAAAAAGAGCGCGCTACGTTATGTGTATCATCACAAGTGGGTTGTGCTCTTGAATGTACTTTTTGTTCTACTGCTCAACAAGGCTTTAACCGTAACTTAAAAGTATCTGAAATTATTGGTCAAGTTTGGCGTGTAGCTAAAGATATAGGCCTTGATGGTCATAGCGAAAAGCGCCCAGTAACTAACGTTGTAATGATGGGTATGGGCGAGCCTTTACTTAATCTTAAAAACGTAGTGCCAGCAATGGAACTAATGATGGACGATTGGGGCTTTGGTTTATCTAAGCGCCGCGTAACATTAAGTACTTCAGGCGTTGTACCTGCACTTGATTTACTAAAAGAGAAAATTGACGTAGCACTGGCTATTTCACTTCACGCACCCGATAACGCGCTGCGTGACATTTTAGTGCCAGTTAATAAAAAGTACCCTATTGAAGAGTTTTTAGCCTCATGTCGTCGTTATATCGATGGCTCAAAAGCAAATAAAGATGTAACGGTTGAATACGTTATGCTTAACGGTATTAACGACAGCACCGATCAGGCGCATGCATTAGTGCAAACGTTAAAAGGCACACCTTGTAAGGTAAACCTTATTCCGTTTAACCCATTCCCGGGTAATGAATACACGCGCTCAAGCAATAGCCGTATTGACCGTTTTTCAAAAGTATTACAAGCAGCAGGCGTTACCTGTATTGTTCGTCGTACTCGCGGTGACGATATTGACGCTGCTTGCGGACAGTTAGTAGGTGACGTAGTTGACCGTACTAAACGTTTAGCTAAAAAGAAAATGCGTGACGATAACGCAATTAGCGTTAATATCCACCAAGCATAATCTGTAGCCACCCTATGTGAATTAGTCATGTAGGGTGGTTAAGTTGTTTATTTTTAAATAAATGATGCAAGACTAAAGGTTTTAGGTAAGATAGGCGCCATGGACTAAAAATAAAGAGATAAGGTAATGCGATCTATACTTGCTATAACACTATCAACACTTGCCTTAAGTGGCTGTGTTAGCGAAAGTAGTTATAACGGCAGTAATAAGCCCGTCGTCGAAAATAAAATTAATAATACTGGCGCAGCACGAACACGAATTGCTTTAGCCTTACAGTATTTAAAAACGGGTAATAACTCTCAAGCCAAATACAATTTAGAACGTGCAGCTGCATTCGCTCCTGACCTACCTGAAGTACATTACTCTCTTGCTTATTACTATCAACAAGTAGGCGAAAACCCGCTAGCTGATAAAGCCTACCAAAAAGCACTCGAAATAAAGCCTGACGACCCTAATACCCTTAATAACTACGGTGTGTTTTTATGTGGCATTGATGAATACGATCGTGCTACGGATCAATTTTTAAAAGCCATTGAAGTACCAAGCTATATTCGCGTTGCCGAAAGTTACGAAAATTTAGCCTTGTGTGCTATTGAATTTGATGATTTCGAAAATGCAGAAAGTTACTTTCAACAGGCACTTAATCACAGCTCTCAGCGTACATCTACGTTAATTAGTTTAGCAGCGCTGTATTACGCAAAAAGTGACTTATACAAAGCCAGTGAACTTTTAAAACGCTACGAAAGCACAGGTCGAGTATCTTCTCGCGCATTAATGCTTAGCTACCTTGTAAAAAACAGAATGGGCAGAATAGAAGAGGCTGAAAAAATTTCCAGCACTATTTTACAAACTTACTCTAGCAGTAACGAAGCCTATGCATTAAAAGAGAAAAGAACACGTTTTAATGAGTTTGAAATACTGCGAGAAAAATACCGTAAAGCGCAGTTAAAAGAACTAAAAAATGACGAAAGCGGCGCGCACGTTAGTTCAAAACCAAAAATAAAAGTAATCAGAAAGAAACGTTCACCACAAGACGGTTCAACAAGCTTGGTAACAAACGACGAGCAAAAAACAGATAAAAAGATCGCAATAGCAAATAACCAAGATGTAAATCCAGTTATAGTAAGAGAAAAGCAAGCTAAGGCGGTACAAAACACGGTCAGTAAGGAAGCCGATGAAACAGCCGTAATAGCAAAACAAATAACAACTCAAAAAGAAGAAGTTCCTAAAGTCGTAGCGCCAAGCAAACCTACCGATACATCGGCTGTTATGCTTGCACTTACTACTGAGCACGACTCTGCAGATTCCGTAGTAGCTGCACCTAAAAAAGCTAAGCCCGTTTACGAACCTCAAAAAGAAGCTATAGCAGCAAAGCAACCAACTAAAGCTAATGGCGAAGTTACAATAATTTCGTTTGGCGCACCTAAAACAGGCCAGTTTAATTCGCAGCAAACTAGTAACTATAGTAATTCAGTTCCTGCAGTTACCGCTCAAAAAAATAGTAGTGACGTGGTATTCTACGAAGCGACTAAAAATACAACTGTATTTGAAAATAGCAGCTATCAAAATGATGCAGATATTGAATTTAAAAGTTACGAAGCAGTACAAAAAACAGAGCTCCCAATGCTTAACCCTAAAGTATCGCCTTTACGCGTGCCATTTCACGTAATTGCTGTTGGCGAAAACCTATTTAGCATTTCGGTGCGATACAATGTTAAACTACAAAAGCTCCTGCAATGGAATGGTCTAAAAGAGTCGGATCGGGTAATGAATGGAAGTAAAATATACCTAAACGATCCAAATATTTATTACGAAATTAAAGCTGGTGATTCCCTTTACGATATAGCTACCCAGCGGCATGTATTAATTGATGAATTAATGCGATGGAATAAATTAAGTCCTGATATAGCACTAAAACCAGGGCACAAACTTTTACTAGTGGATCCAGACTCATACACATTATGAATGAAGAAAATACGCAAACACAGAGCGAACAGCCAACTGTAGGCCAGATATTAAAAAATCACAGAGAACAAGCGAACGTTAGCATAGCGACTATTGCTGCACCGTTAAAGCTGTCTGAACTTCAAATTAAACGCCTTGAAAATGATGAATTTACATTACTCGGCCCTATTACTTTTGTTAAAGGCTATATAAAAAACTATTGCCGTGAATTAAAAGTAGATAGCGCACCTATATTAGCAATGATGCCAGCCCCACCAGAGCCGGCTAAACCCGCTAATATGCAGAGTTTTTCACGCCGTACAGAAAAAGAAGCAAACGACAGTCGTTTAATGTTTTTTAGCTATTTAATTTTAGCGATTGTTATTGGCTCATCTGCTTTATGGTTTTGGCAAAACGCGACACCTATTGAAGAGCAAACGAGTAACATAAACGTTGCCAACTCAAAAATGAGCGAGCGCCAAGCCGCTCAACCCAGTATTTCAGAGCAACAGCAACAAGCCGAAATTGACGATGAATCATTATTAGAATCACAAAGCACGTCTAGTGAAACATCAACAAGCCCAGAAATAGTTAAAGAAACGGCTCCTATTGCTTCTAACAGCGCAAGTCAAGAAGATGCTAGCAGTACAATTGTCATGAACTTTAATGGCGAAAGTTGGGTTGAAATTTACGACGGCGAAGGCGAAAAAATAGCATTCGGTGTTAAAAAAGCAGGCTACATTATGACCGTAAGCGGTACGCCTCCTTTTTCAGTTGTGCTTGGTAAGCATGACGCTGTAGACATTACTTTAAACGGTGAACCTGTAGATGTTTCTGCATTTCCTCAAAACCGTTTAGCCAAATTTACATTACCACTAGCAGAGTAGTCGCTATGTTTTCAGAATCTCCAATTAAACGCAGAAAATCCACCCGAATCAATGTAGGTAACGTCCCTATTGGTGATGGCGCCCCTATTGCAGTGCAATCAATGACCAACACCGACACCATGGATGTTGATGCAACTGTTGCACAAATACAGGCAATACAAGATGCAGGTGCCGACATAGTCCGTGTATCCGTACCGACTATGGACGCTGCGCAAGCGTTTAAAAGTATTAAAGAACAAGTGACTATTCCGCTAGTAGCCGATATTCACTTTGATTACCGTATAGCATTAAAAGTGGCAAAATACGGCGTTGATTGCCTGCGTATAAACCCGGGTAATATAGGTAGCGAAGAGCGTATTAGAGCTGTGGTCGATTCTGCACGCGAGCATAACATTCCTATTCGTATTGGTGTAAATGGCGGTTCACTAGAGCGCGACTTACAAGAAAAATACGGCGAACCAACACCAGAAGCCTTATTAGAATCAGCAATGCGCCATGTAGATATATTGCGCCGCCTTGATTTTGACCAATTTAAAATATCAGTAAAAGCGTCTGACGTATTTTTAGCGGTAGGTGCATATCGCTTACTCGCTAAAGAAATAGACCAACCACTGCATTTAGGTATTACCGAAGCGGGCGGCATGCGCTCAGGCTCTGTTAAATCTGCAGTAGGTTTAGGTATGTTATTAGCCGAAGGTATTGGCGATACCCTGCGTGTATCACTTGCTGCCGACCCTGTTCAAGAAATTAAAGTAGGCTTTGACATTTTAAATTCATTGCGCATTCGTTCGCGTGGAATTAACTTTATTGCCTGCCCTAGCTGCTCACGCCAAGAGTTTGATGTAGTAAGCACCATGAACCAACTTGAAGAGCGCTTAGAGGATATTATCGAACCTATGTCAGTTTCGGTAATTGGTTGCGTTGTAAATGGACCAGGTGAAGCGCTTGTGAGTGATATAGGGCTTGCCGGTGCAAATCGTCGTTCTGGTTTGTATATAAATGGCGAACGCCAAAAAGCGCGCATTGATAACAACAACATTGTTGACCAGCTTGAAGGTTATGTACGCGACTTTATAGAGAAAAAGCAGAACCAAACACCGATTGACATAAAAATAGTCGAATAAATACCGTTTAAGGTGGCAAACCCCGTGGTTTGCCGTTTACCTTTATAGCTAGTGGATACCCAAACGACCCCAAGATACAGAATTCAGCGTTTCACAGGCTCTTAATATCAAGGCGTTACTTTGCAAGAATGGCAATCCCTTTTAAAAAGTAACAACGATGAGAGTAAGTGTCTGTGAACCGCCCAACGGGTTGGTTTAAAAGCGATTTATACTGCGTTATTGATTTTAACAATAGAACCACTATTACTTTCAATCAATGCCTTGCCTAAATCGCTTTTAATTCCAACTGAAACTCGCATCTTGGGGTGGTTTGGGTATATAATGGCGGGTCAATTTTTAGCATTCTTGTTGTGTAAGCATTTTTCATTACACAAAAAAACAGCATTTAGGATTTATCAGTGGCAAAACAAATTCAGGCAGTTCGCGGTATGAACGATTGTCTGCCGGGCGATACACAAGTTTGGCAGAAAGTAGAAAACATTTTACGCGAGACAGTAGCATCGTTCGGTTATCAAGAAATTCGTTTTCCTATTGTAGAATCAACCGACTTATTTAAACGCTCTATTGGTGAAGTTACCGATATAGTAGAAAAAGAAATGTACACCTTTGCCGATCGCAATGGCGACTTATTAACACTTCGCCCAGAAGGCACCGCAGTATGCGTACGTGCTGGCAACCAAAATGGCTTACTATATAATCAAGAACAACGCCTTTGGTATATGGGTCCAATGTTTCGTCACGAGCGTCCGCAAAAAGGTCGTTACCGTCAGTTTCACCAATTTGGTTTAGAAACATTTGGTATTGCTACAGCAGATATAGACGCAGAAGTTATTTTATTAACAGCGCAACTATGGGAAGCTTTTGGTATTACTGAGCACGTTCGTTTGGAGCTAAATTCTTTAGGGTCTAACGAAGCGCGTGCAGATTACCGTGATGCGTTAGTAGCCTACCTTGAGCAACACATTGATGTGCTTGATGAAGACTCAAAACGTCGTATGTATTCAAACCCATTACGCGTACTTGATAGCAAAAACCCAGACGTACAAGCAATTTTAACTGATGCGCCTAAATTGTCTGAAAATTTAGATGCTGAATCAAAAGAACATTTTGCAAATTTATGTGAACGTTTAGACGCTGCTGGCGTCTCATATACGGTTAATGAAAAGTTAGTACGTGGTTTAGACTACTACAACCGCACTGTATTTGAATGGGTAACCGACAGTTTAGGTGCACAAGGCACTGTATGTGCTGGCGGACGTTACGATGGCTTAGTTGAACAACTTGGCGGCAAAGCAACGCCAGCAGTTGGTTTTGCAATGGGTCTAGAGCGCTTAGTATTATTACTACAAGCACTTGAGTGTGTAGGTGACATTCGTCGTAATGCTGATGTATATTTAGCAGCAATGGGCGACAAAGCAAGCATTCAAGCTCCTGCAATTGCAGCGCAACTACGTAAAGACGTACCGGGTTTACGCGTTATGGTACATGCGGGCGGCGGCAACTTTAAAAAACAATTAAAACGTGCTGATAAAAGCGATGCACTTGTTGCAGTGATTATTGGTGAAGATGAATTAGAAAAAGGCGTTGTGACTATCAAGTATTTACGCGAGCGTAAAGAACAAGTCACATTAGAATTAGAACAAGCTAAAGCGCTATTAGCTGAGCTTATTAACGGCTAAGCGAACATTAGAGGTAAGAATGGATATTTATTCAACAGAAGAACAACAAGCAGAAGCCATTAAACGCTTTTTCCGTGAAAACGGCATTTCACTTGCGCTAGGTATACTTGTTGGCCTAGGTGGCTTATATGGCTGGAAAGCATATAACCAAAACCAAATTACTACCGCTGAAAAAGCATCAGATTCATATACAGCGCTTGTTGAAAGCGACGATGTATTATCTTCAGCTGATGCGTTTATTAGCGAAAATAAAGACACAAACTACGCAACACTTGCTGCATTCGTTGCTGCAAAAGACGCAGTAGAAGCGAAAAAACTAGACGTAGCAAGCGAAAAGCTAAGCTGGGTTGTGTCTAATACGCCAAATACAGAATTAAAAGCAATTGCGATTACACGTTTAGCACGTGTTCAAATTGCGCAAACTAAATATGACGATGCATTAACAACATTAAATGCACCATTACCTGAAGCGTTCAATGCAAACGTGGCCGAGCTTAAAGGCGATATTTACACTGAGCAAGGTAATAAAGATCAAGCACGTACTGCATACCAAGCAGCAATAGATGCGGGTGGATTAACAAGTAACCCACTATTACAAATTAAGTTAGATGACCTAGCAGTAACTAGCCCAGCGGCATAAGGTTTTAGGCATGAAAAAATTTACAACAGCAGCCCTTGCCCTATGTATGGCAACATTGATGGGTTGTTCATCAAGTGATGATGAAGATGAACTAGTACTTCCTGAAATTGTAAACCAATTTGAAACTGACGTTGTTTGGCAAGAATCTGTAGGTGATGGCGTAGAGCATTATTTTTCTCGTTTAACACCCGCAGTTTACAAAGATACTGTGTATGTTGCTAGCCGCGAAGGCCAAGTAGAAGCGCTTTCGCTTGATAATGGCGATACAAAATGGGAAACCGATGTACGCCAAGATTTATCGTTTTGGCCTTGGGCTGACAACGGCAATGCAAAATTATCAGGTGGTATTTTGCAAGCCTATGGTAAAATTTATATTGGTTCTGAACACGGCTTTATTATTGCTCTTGATCGCGAAACTGGTGAAGAAGTTTGGCGTAAAAACGTACCAGGCGAATCTCTGTCTAAACCAACAGCAGGCGATGGCTTAATATTTGTAAATTTAGGCTCTGGTAAATTGTTAGCCCTTCACCCAGATACAGGCGAAGAGCGTTGGAGCTTTGAACAAGAAGTTCCACCACTAACATTACGCGGACAAAGCTCGCCAACCGTTGCTAACGGTGGTGTATTAGTAGGCCTTGAAACAGGCAAGCTAAGCGTATTAATTTCAGACAGTGGTTACTCAGCATGGAGCGCAGAAATTGCGGTTGCTAAAGGCGCATCAGAATTTGAACGCCTAGTTGACGTAGACACTCAACCACTTATTAGCGGTCCATACGCTTACGCTATAGCTTACAACGGCAACTTAGCCGCTGTAGATATTCGCTCTGGCAATGTTGTATGGAAACGCGAGTACAGCAGCTACCGCGAAATTGCGATGGATGCACAAACAATTTATTTAGTAGATAGCGATGGTGTTATTTACGCATTAGATAAAAATTCAGGTATTGAACGTTGGAGCCAACCCGCTCTACGCGGTTGGTACCTAACAGGCCCTGCAGTTGCAGGTAGCCACTTAGCTTTAGGCGACCAAGAAGGTAACCTACATTGGCTAAATAAAGAAACTGGCGAGCTAGTATCTCGTGAAGACTTTGACAGCTCGGGCTTTTTTGTTGAGCCAGTTGTTGCCGACGATAAGCTAATTTTATACACCCGTGATGGTGAAGTTAGTATGGTAAAAATACCAAACTAAGTTACTAATAGTCATATGGTTTTCATACCCAAACCACTTGAGGATACGCGATTTCAGCAAGAGATAAAAAGCATTTAGGCAAGACATTGATTACAGTGAATGGTGTTCCCCTTTACAAAATCAATAACGCAGTATAAATGCTTTTTAATCTTGCCCTAGGGAGCTTCACAGAGTTTTCACTACTGTGTTGTGACAATTCAAAAGGTAACTACATTCCTTCATTGTCACGCCTTGTATTGAAAAATCTGTGATAGCTCTGAAACATGTATCATCACGTTGTTTGGGTATTATGGCTTCGCACTGCGAAGCCTTTTGTTGTTTTTTAAAGAGGTAGTTTATGCTTCCCGTGATCGCTCTAGTTGGGCGACCCAATGTGGGCAAATCCACATTATTTAACCGTTTAACACGTACTCGTGATGCACTCGTAGCCGATTTTCCAGGTTTAACACGAGATAGAAAATATGGCCAAGCTAGTTACGATGGCTATGAATTTATCGTGGTAGACACGGGCGGTATTGATGGCTCAGAAGAAGGCATCGAAATCGAAATGGCAGATCAATCTCTGCTAGCTATTGAAGAAGCTGACATTGTTCTGTTTTTAGTAGATGCTCGTGTAGGTATGACCGTAGCTGACCAAGCAATTGCTAATCACTTGCGTAAACAAGATAAAAAGTGTTTTGTTGTTGCCAATAAAACCGATGGTATTGATGCAGATTCAAACTGTGCTGAATTTTACCAATTATCATTAGGTGAAATTCATCACATTGCTGCATCGCATGGCCGTGGTATTACGTTATTACTTGAGCAAACACTTCAGCCGCTTATTGCTGAATTAGCTGCACAAGACGAAGACGTAACAGGCGATGACGAAGAGCTTATTAATCTTTACGAAGAAGATGAAGACAGCGATACCGATCACCAGGCATTTGCAGACAAACCTGTAAAGCTTGCGATTATTGGTCGTCCTAACGTTGGTAAGTCAACGCTTACAAACCGTATACTGGGTGAAGATCGCGTAATTGTATACGACATGCCAGGTACAACACGTGACTCTATCTACATTCCGATGACTCGAAATGAAAAAGAGTATGTGTTAATTGACACCGCAGGTGTTCGTAAGCGTAAAAAAGTAAGCGACGTAGTTGAAAAGTTCTCTGTCATTAAAACGCTTCAAGCAATCGAAGATTGTAACGTTGTGTTATTGATTGTTGATGCTCGCGATGGTATTTCAGATCAAGATTTAAGCTTATTAGGCTTTGCTCTTAACTCAGGTCGTTCATTGGTAATTGCAGTGAACAAATGGGATGGCTTAGACGATTACGTTAAAGATCGTATTAAATCAGAGCTCGATCGCCGTTTAGGCTTTATTGACTTTGCACGCCTACACTTTATATCTGCACTACACGGTACAGGTGTTGGTCATTTATTCGAGTCTGTTGACGAAGCGTATGAATCAGCTACTAAACGTATAAGTACTGCAATGCTGCGTCGAATTATGGACATGGCTCAAGCCGATCACCAGCCGCCACTTGTTCGTGGTCGTCGTGTTAAGCTGAAATATGCGCATGCCGGTGGTTATAACCCACCACGTATTGTTATTCACGGTAACCAAGTTAAAGATTTACCAGATAGTTATAAACGCTACCTGATGAACTATTACCGTAAAGCGCTTAAAATTATGGGCACACCTATCAAAATCGAATTTAGAGAAGGTGAAAACCCATTTGCTGGTCGTGTTAATAAAGTAACACTGTCGCAAAAGCGTAAAATACGTGCATTTGCTAAAGAAAACCGTAATAAATAAACTTTTCAAGAGTTAGTTTATTACAATAAAAACGGCGTACTTTTTAGTACGCCGTTTTTGTTTTAATATGTTATTAAGAGTTACAAACCAAGTAAAGCTAAGCGCACTAAGTTCTCCACCGTGGCTTCATGCGCACTTTTATTTTTATTAGTTGGCGTAAACCTAGAAGTAGGTGATTTAATAGTTATAAACCCATGATTGGTGGCCATTTCGTGGGCTAATAGCTTTCGCTCTTTAGGTGTTAAATGGTTTTCGTGTATTTTTGCCAGCTCGCCGCTATCAAGCCATATGCCTGCACAGCCTGGGCATTCGTCTATTTCGACAGCCTTTACTGGCGAAAAATACCTGCGCATCATCACAATGCTTATGCACTTTGGACAATTAATTCGTAGCGATACATCGTATTCACTCTCGATATGATCACTTAAATTTTTAAGTAATACCTGACCATGTTTTAACGCTGGCGAGCTAAACTTAAAAATTTGGCTGTTATCAAAAAATACGCCACCTTGCACTGAAGTGTAAACAGTAATACCGCCAATTAATAACGGCTCAAGAGAGGCATTTGTACGTGGGCATAACATTCTAAAAATCCTTTTTATTTTAATACCTAGCTTACACTACTTTACTCAAGCGCTTTATGAATAAGCCCAACAAGTGGATCTGGTAATGTAATATTACCTGTAAGTACAAACTCATGCGCTTCATCTGACATTTTTTGCCATGTGCGGCGAATAATACCAATCCATTTTTCTTCATTGTAATCTGGTTTTGCATTGGCAAACCCAAGCATGTAGTGTTCAATAAACACCAAACTCGCTACATCTTCTACTAATTGGCTATCTGGATTGCGCTTAATATCTTTTTTAGCAACCGCGTTATAAACACGGTTTTGGTCCGTATCGTTAAACCCAGCTTGTTTCATTAATTCAACGGCTAGTGACGCATGAAAAATATAAAGTGCGCTACGCCATTGATGATAACCCTGCTTGTTCATTTCAAAGTCGCTACGTGGCGATTTCCAACGCTGAATATGCTGTGCACGCACTGCAATTTGCATGAGTGCATCGGCATCAGGTTTAAAGCGAGTTAGCATTTCGCTCATACGCTGTGAGTATAAATACTCTTTTGGAAAACGTTCTCCATTGTGCTGCTCAGTATTAGGGTCTTGGTTATTAGCTTCATCAATCAGCGTTATTACTTTATTAAACATGACGGTCTTTTATTGTAATTAGTTTTAATCATTCTAAACGCTGATAAAACAATAAACTAGTGGCCCACTCACTTCAGCGGTGAAATTTGTTCAATCAAAAAGTAAAACCAATTGATACTGGTTATAAAAGTAAGCGCATTGATAAGGTTAACTTGGTACTATATTAAAAACAAAAATGATAAATGTGCGTACACTAATAAAAATTAACGCGCTAAAAATGAGAATAATATGTTTAAAAAAACAATTTTAGCTATTTGCTTAGCTGTAGCATCACTGCCGAGCGCAGCCGATAGCAATGCAGATTTAAAAACCATTATTGATAACCATTGGCAAAATGCAAAAGCCGAAAAAATATTCTTTCGTACCGACCCAGACGGCTGGAAACCCAGTGGTACATTACCAAATTGGACCGAACAAGCCGTTGCAAAGCGCCAAGCTTATAATAACAATGTATTAAAAAGCTTAAGTAAAATAGATCCTAAAACGCTGAGCAGCTCGCAACTAATGAACTACCGTTTATTTAAATACGAGCGAGAAACAGAGCAGCAAAGCTACCTTTTTCAAGATAAGTATTTTCAGGTTAACTTTTTAAGTGGCTGGCATACCTACTTTGCCGAAGCACCAGCTAATATGGCATTTTTAACAACCGATGATTACAACGCATTTTTAGTAAGCCTTGCCGACTACCCTCGCTTTAATCAAGAAAACATTAACTTGATGAAAGAAGGTATTGAAAAGGGTTACACGCACTACTGCAAAACATTTGAAAATTACAGCCAGAGTATTAACGCTCATATTGTTAAGCGACCTGAAAACAGCGCCTTATACGAGCCCTTTACACGTATACCAAATACGTTTACAGCAGAGCAAAAGGCCACATACCAAAACAAAGCAAAAGCCTTAATTAGCTCAAAAGTAGTCCCGGCTTATCAGCACTTTTACGACTTTTTTGAAAACGATTACATGCCTAACTGTAGAACAGAGCCGGGTATTTCAAGCGTTAAAGGCGGGCTTGAGTATTACAAATATGCAGTTAATTACTACACCACAACCAATGCCACACCAAAGCAAATACACGAACTTGGCTTAAAAGAAGTGGCACGTATAAAAACACAAATGCAAAACATCATTGATAAAGTAGGCTTTGATGGCACGTATGCTGATTTTTTAGAATTTTTAGCAACCGACGAGCAATTTTACGCAACAGATGCGCAAGACTTGCTTGAAAAAACAGCCTTTATTACGCAAAAAATGTATGGCAAGTTACCAACCTATTTTAATCATTTACCACGTAATACCTTTACTATAAAAGGCTCAGCGAGTCGCGGCGCGTTTTATATGCCACCTGCTGATAACCGCTCCCCTGGCACTTACTTTTTAGCCTCAACACCTAAATTGCAACCTTTGTATAATTTAGAAGCGCTAAGCCTGCACGAGGCAATACCAGGGCACCATTTACAAAACGCGATTGCAATGGAGTTAGATGTACCCGAATTTAGACGCACACTTAGCCATTCAGCATTTGGCGAAGGCTGGGCACTTTACACCGAACGTTTAGGTAAAGAAGCCGGCTTTTATCAAAACCCATACAGCGACTTTGGTCGTTTAGGTTATGAAATGTGGCGAGCAGTGAGGCTTGTTGTTGATACTGGTATTCATGCCTTTGGCTGGAGCCGCCAAAAGGCAATAGACTACTTGGCAGATCACACTGCTTTGCCACAAAGCGCGGTAGAGGATCAAATAGATCGTTATATTTCATGGCCAGGCCAAGCGCTCTCTTACAAAATGGGCGAAATAAAAATACGCGAACTGCGTGCAAAAGCCGAAAAAGAACTCGGGGCTAAGTTTGATATTCGCAGCTTTCACGATACAGTTATTGGACAAGGCTCGCTCCCTATGGCTGTACTTGAAGACGTTATAAACGATTGGATAGCAAAACAAAAATCGGCTATTTAACATTCAAGGAGGCGGTATTATTTGCCGCCTCTTTTTAAAACCCTCTTAAACACCTCAAAACTAATCCCTACCCGCTTTTGCTTCGTAAAGTTAATGATTACAAAAACCTGAGTAAACCTATGAGCAAACGCATTTTATATTGGCTACAAAACGATTTACGAATAGACGACAACCCTATTTTAAGCGAACTTGCTACTGAGCAATGCGCGCTCGATATTGTATTTGTTATAAACCCGCACTGGTTTAAAAATAATAACTATCAACAAAAGCCGTATGGCGTGCATAAACAGCAGTTTTTAATGCAAAGCTTGTATGAACTCCAACAAGCACTTATTGAGCGCGGGCAAACCCTGCATGTCCTTGAAGGCGAACCTGTATCGCTTTTGAAGGCGCGTATTAATGAGCAAAATATAGATGAAGTTGTATACAGCGAGCAATTTGGCCTGTACGAGCAACGCCAAATAAACTTACTCAAAGCACATTGCCCCAATGTACAGTTTACAGGGGCGCAGCAAGACACGCTCTTTAAGCAAAGTAACCTCCCTTTTGATTTAAGCGAATTACCTAAACACTTTACCCCGTTCCGTAAAAAGGTAGAGGCCGCCACTAGCCCCATTTCACTTTCAACATTACCAAACGGTTTGCTCCCTCAGCCAATAACCTTGTGCGCTAAAAAACCTTTAGAGCGTATAGCAAATAATGGCGTAATGCATGGCGGGTTTAAAAGTGCGCAAACACACTTAGAGCAATACTTTTCATGCTTGCTGCCAAGTACTTATAAAATAACTCGAAACGAGCTTGATGGCTTTAATAACACCACAAAATTTAGTACCTGGCTTGCTTTTGGGTGTGTAAGTGCGCGGCAAGTTTATAATGCAGTTGAGGCGTACGAACATAACCAAATAACAAACGAGTCTACCTACTGGATTAAATTTGAATTGCTATGGCGAGAATATTTTAAATGGCATGCACTTAAGGCAGGTAAAAGCCTGTTTAGCTTTAAAGGCCAAAGGCAAACAAAACCCCTTACTACATTTATGCCAAACCGCTTTGCTGCATGGTGTAATGGCTCAACAGCCTACCCATTAGTCAATGCCATTATGAACGAGCTTAATGCGACCGGTTATATATCAAATAGATCAAGGCAAATTGCCGCAAGCTGCTTAGTTAACGAACTTGGTCTTGATTGGCGCTATGGCGCAGCTTATTTTGAACAACAATTGATTGATTACGATGTAGCCGCTAACTGGGGTAATTGGCAATATATAGCAGGTGTAGGCGTAGATCCGCGTGGTGGTAGGCACTTTAATATTGAAAAACAAACGTTACAATTTGACCCGCACGCTTTTTACACTAATAAATGGCAAGGCAATGAAAATACCAGCAAACAGCTGGATACTTTAAACGAAGTTGATTGGCCGATTTAAGCCGCCAATCAACTTTTACCAAGTAACGTTTAAAACAGCTCAGCAATGCCTATATTAATTACGTAACCGCCTAACGTTAAAAACAAAAACAAGCACAGCGCCAGTAACAGTGGCTTAATACCCGCTTGGCGAATTGCCCCAACATGTGTGCGTAAACCTAAAGCCACCATCGCAATGGTGAGTAATATATTATCAAACCAAACAACTGCGCTTATAGCCACTTGAGGAATAATAGAGAGTGAATGTACACCACTTGCCACAATAAATAACACTGCAAACCAAGGGATGCTAATACCTGATTTATTATCCTCATTACTTATAGTATTACCTGCCTTTGCTCTTTTTTTACTTTGCCAAAACGACAAAGCGACTAAAAATGGCGCAAGCATCATCACGCGTAGCATTTTTTCTATAACGGCGGTATCAGCAGCATTGGCGCTTACAGCTGTACCCGCTGCTACCACTTGCGCTACTTCATGAATGGTTGAACCTACAAAAATACCGTACGCGTGCTCACTCAGCCCCATATACTCAAACATGATTGGGTAGGCAAACATACTCAACGTACCAAATACCACCACCGTTGCTACAGCTACCGATATTTTATGCGCCTGCGCTTTTATTACAGGCTCAGTCGCCATTACCGCTGCGGCGCCACAAATAGAGCTACCTGCACCAATTAATATTACTGTTTGCTCATCAAGTTTAAATACACGTTTACCAAGCTGCATTGCTAATATAAACGTACCGCTGAGCATAACAATGTCGGTTAGCAATCCACTCCAACCAACGCCTGCTACCTGTGCAAAGGTAATTCTAAAACCAAATAAAATAATACCCGCTTTGAGTAAAATACCTTTAGCATAATCAACACCTACATCGGTATGAGTCGCTATCCGCGAAAACACACTGTTACCCACAATAATACCAACCACAATACCAATAGTGAGTGAGCTAAATTGCGCAGTTTGCATTATTGGTAATTTACTCAGCGCAATAGCAACACCCGCAAGTACAATAACCAGTAACATGCCAATCCACCAGCGCGTATCGCCGTATTGCTTAGTATTAATACCCAAAGGCTGAAACCCATTTTTAATAGCGCTAAGCATAATATTCCCTCAATTGAACAACGTTAAACTGTTGACTTCATTTTAAGAAAGCGCAAAATATAACTCCAATACATTAAAATCATAATTCGATAACTTAAGGTTATGTGATTTGAGAGGCACAATGAACTTGCATGCACTTCGGGTGTTTTATACGGTTGCTAAATTAGGCAGTTTTTCAGCTGCAGCTGAGGCGCTTTTTATAAGCCAACCAGCTGTGTCTAAAGCTTTAAAAGAGCTTGAGTATCAGCTAAATATACAACTTATAGAGCGTGCATCTAAAGGCAAAAAACTTACCTTAAGCGAGGGCGGCCAAGCCTTGTATGATCATGCACGTAGTATTTTTGCTATTGAAAAGGCAGCCATTGAAGATATTAAATCACGCACAGGGCTTAAGCGCGGCACACTCGTTATAGGCACCAGTACAACCATTGCCAGCTATTGGCTACCGCCCTATTTAGCCAATTTTTGCGCGCAGTACCCCCATATAAAAGTAGAAGTACAAGTTGCCAATACCGCGCAAATTGAGCACGCCCTACTAGAATGCACTATCGATTTAGCACTGGTTGAAGGCACACCAACCGAGCCACATATTATAAGTAAGCACTGGCAAAACGATTTAATGAGTGTAGTTATACCCAGTAACTTTAAGCCCACGAAAGACTTAAAAGCATGGTTAAACAAACAGTTTTGGCTACTGCGCGAACCAGGCTCGGGCACTTTAGAGGTCTCGGTTAAATTACTACAGCAACATGGCATTACAGCAAAAAATAGTATGCAGCTCGGAAGTAATGAAGCAATAGCAAGGGCGGTAGCACAAGGAATGGGCGTTGCTTTATTGCCTAATGTAGTCACTGAGGATTTAGTACAGTTAGGTAAATTAACACGGCTAAAACAGCCAAATAACGTCGAGTTATCAAGACCATTATACCAATTACACTATAAAGACAGACCCTCTTCACATGCCGCACAAGCATTCGAAAAAAGCCTATTTAGTGAATAATGTTTGATCTGAGCTATAAGCCGAGTAAGAAAACGGTTGTGTAACATTAATCGCTTGTTGTGGTGTTACTTTAATTTATTATATATAAGCCAACTAGTTAAACCCATTGAAAGTACTAATAAATGAAGAACCAATGTTGCACGATCAAATTCACTAAAAAGACTAAGTAAAAAAACTGGAAGTATACTTAAGATTAAAACTACAGGTAATTTAAATAAATTTAACTTTTGGAGTAATAAGCTAATAGGTAATCCGTAAATGAACATTAAAGGATAGAAATAAAATAAACTTCCCATCCCTATTGATACACCAAAACCAACATCTGAAATTAATGAACTAAGAGAAGTATAGTTTTCGATACCCGCATAAAAATAACAAAAACCAAGGACTGGTAATACAATTAAAGGACTAAAAATCGCAGCAATCAAATTTTTACGTAGATCCTTAGACATATTAAGAAACACCATAACGAGCTTGTAGATTAATTAGTTTGTTATTTGTTTTAATTGATATGCAAACCATAGCTGAATTCCTATTCTGGCTCAGCCAAAGGGGGAAATTTTTGGCTTCACACATTAAAGTATCAGGAGACTACTCATAGCAGCCCAACAGCTAACTTATAAACCTATTTGCTAAATCGTTAACCCCAAATACGAACAAGCTCTATTTACAAACCCTGAGTTAAATCTTGCGCTAACGTACCCGTTGGCTTTTCAATTACGCGAACTAACTCTTTGCCATTTTGTTTAACAATAAACGTAGGTGTGTATTGTAAGTCGTGAGCCTGTGCAATGCCTGCATCGTCTTGCTTGTTGTAACCTACGGCCACATATTCAATGCTTGCAAGTTGTACTTTCGATGCATCAAGTAACTTAATGAGCTTTGGCACTTCGCGCTCACTGTCGTGGCACCACGTTCCAAATAATACAATTAGCTCTTTGCCTTCTAGCTTTTGCATTAGGGCAATGTCTTGTGCTGTTGGCGTAAACGCTTTGTATTGTTCGTTAAACTTGTCGTAGTCGCTTAGCAGTACATCAGTGGAAATTCCGCCCGAAAACGGTGCATCGGCAGCGCAGCTTACAAGCGGCATGCTTAAAGCGCAGAGTAAAATTAATTGTTTAAACATAAGGTTGCTCTTAATTCAGGTATTAATTTAGGTATTAAACGACTATACCCAATATTGAGTGTGGAGTGAACAACTCAAGACCCTTACTTTTTATCCATAAAAAAGTTAACTTGCGATAAGTTAGTTAAATATTCTCGCCTTACGTCTTTATTCTCAGCTAGCTTATCTAAGTCACCAATTAAGGTAACTAACTTATTATGAGAATGGCTGCTTGTTTTTTTAAACTCGTCTTGTTTTTCGTCGCTCTCAACACGCTCTTTTTTGTTCATGTTGTAGCTGTTTTCGTTTTCTTCAAGCCAAATATCGTCAATTAAGCGAATGTCGCTTTTACTAACTGTTTGCTCTTGCATCGCCATTTGCAGCTCGTATTGATTAGTTTGCGGATTAAACTCAAACATTTTTGTATCAACATCAACCTCGTGAGACTGATCAAGCCCCACAAGCTCTTTATTTTTAACGGCGGTGTTTACGTTATAACTCTCTTCTTTGTTGTAATAATCAGGGCGACTGTATTGATAATCAAAGTGGCTGCTTACATTTTTACTTTGCGTTACACCGCTAAGCTCCCCTAATTGGGCTTGTTCAGTCGCTTGGCTTAGCTCAATTGTACTTTTAGGCTGATAATCGCCGTTATCCAGCGCATAAGAAAATGTAGCATCAAAATCAGCGAGCTTAGAAATACCCACTCCTAATGTATTTGGCGCTTTATTACCAAGCCCTTGGTAACGGGCATCGTTTGTGATCATGTTATCAACCAAATCGGCAACCATAGCGCGCCCGTCATTAAAGTGCTGATCTGCAAGTGACTCCAAATTGCTATAACGCTCAGCAGCCAACGACATACTCGCAAAAGCGCCTTTAAACAATGCAAAACCTTGCTGCATTGCCTCATCGCCACTTTTACCAAATGCCGATGTTTTATCATCTTCAGTACTGTTTACTCGACTATCTTCTAGGCTTTGATCGAGCGACGCTAAATACTGCTGCATTTGCTGCGTGTCTTTAGCACCAATGGTTGACATATCGAGTGCAAAATCAATGTCGTTTTGCCCACCTGCGGCTTTAAACACAAGTGCTTGCTGGTTTGATGCTTCATCAATGGAGTAGCTTAAATCAAGCGTATTCTCTGCAGTATCAAGCGCATCATTTTGCGTTGTTGAAAACGACACATTAAAACCGGCTAACTGTTCACTATTAAAGCCCGCTAAAAAATCTAAGCTCATGTCTGTTTGATTTGGGACTATAAGAGGATTGAATGAATTTTCACTCACTTTAAAAAACTCATCGGCCATTTCACCAACACCCGCCATAACCTGCGTTAAAGCCGTATGTTCAGCCTCAGATAAATTGCCATTAACTTCGTAACTTATGCCAAAGCCATCTATCGCTTCACCTGTTTTTTCATCGTACCCTTGCGATGAGTTAAAGGTAATGTTTATAACATCGCCTTCTTTAGTTTTTACCGAGAGCTCAAACAGGTAGTTATCGTCATCCTCGTATTTTGCGCGATTAAGGCTTTCCATATATGGATTAAGTGAGCGCTCTACACGTTGCTGACTTGAGGCTAAAAACGTTTTTTGCTCATGCCCAAGCTGACCTAAACTCGATAAAATATCGCTGGTATTAGCATAAGCACCCTGAATATTTTTAACCGACGTATTTAATCGCTCAATTAATTGGGTACTGTTTTCGTTTTTTAATAACCCCTCATGCTGAGAGCTTATTACGGTGCGCAGGGCGAGTTCTTCATCGGAGAGTTTATAGTTAAGCGTGCTAGGCGTACTTGAAATAGTAAATAGCGAGGTAAGTTGCTGTTGTAAAATATCCCCTACTTTTTGATTGCTAGCTAGTGCTTCGTCAATAGTTTCGTTATTTAGCTGGCTTAATAATTCATCGGATATTTTGGGGGCGTTAGTTTGTAAATCATTAATAGCTTGAAGGTCGCTACCGGTTAGTAGTGAAGGACTCACAGAGGTTTGGTTAGCGTTATTAACTGATTGAGCAAGTAAAGTGCTTAAATTAGACTGGCTGCCAAGTGCATTATTAACCATGATTATCCTTAATCGCTAAACCCTATTAAGTAATGTATCGGGCGCTTAGTTAAAAGCTTTAGTTTAAGGAGACGTTTTTTATCTATTATTTATACAAACAACCCATTAATAAATTAAATAAGCATAAATGACGTAAATCTAAATTGGATAAGCGTAGGTCGGATAAGCACAGCGCCATCCGACAATTCACTATTCTGTTCGCTTAACACTTTCATCTGTTTCTTTTATTCTTTGTACTAAAAAGTCGACCGCCGCTTTTACCTTTGGTACTAAATAGCGCTGCTTTTGATACAACAAATAAACCGCCATAGTCGCATTTTGGCTTATCGCTAATTCATGCTCAAACTTAAGCTCTTGCAACTGGCCAGACTCAAGGTATGAGTCGAGCGCCCACCGAGTTGACATTAAAATGCCCTCACCATTACATGCTTTTTTAGCTAGCCACGATCCGTTATTTGAAATAGCGACCGCAGGCCCAGAAACGTCGTGCCATTGCTCATCCACTTTACATAACCAAGGCGTTGGTCCCGCTGGCGTTTTAAAATAAAGGCCACTGTGGCCCATTAATTCCATAACATTAGTGGGCACACCGTATTTTTGTAAATAGCAGGGTGACGCAACAGGAATAAAGCCGTTATCCATCAGTTTTATTGCCAACACGCGCTCATTTGGCGCATAGCCACCGCGAATAGCAATATCAACATCGTCACGCCCGAGTGTCGACAGCTCATCACTTAAGCTAACATCTAATATAATTTCGGGGTATAGCGCGCTAAATTCATCAAGCAGAGGCAGTAATATTTTGTCACCAAAACTCACCATTGAACTTATACATAATCGCCCCATTGGTGTTGTTTGATAACTGCGCACAGCTTCGTGGCTTTGCTCTAGCTGATTTAATATCTGCTGAACATCGTTATAGTAAATTTGCCCAACTTCGGTCAATTTAACTATGCGGGTCGAACGCTTTAAAAGCGTCGCCCCTAGGCTTTTTTCTAAATCAGCAACCCGCCGTGACAACGACGAGGGCGGCACATCAAATGCTTTTGCGGCTTTGGTAAAACTGCCCGTTTCAACCACTTTAATAAAATACCGTATGGCTTTTAGTTGATCCAAGTCGCCTCTCCATTAAATAAAATGCTTTATTGTCTTAAAGACAAAAGTGATTCGCATTTTCCCCTATATATAAGCAAATTA
The DNA here is from genome assembly GCF_011378625.1 of Pseudoalteromonas sp. c7(2019). Lineage (NCBI taxonomy): Bacteria > Pseudomonadati > Pseudomonadota > Gammaproteobacteria > Alteromonadales > Pseudoalteromonadaceae > Pseudoalteromonas > Pseudoalteromonas sp. c7(2019). Next base: position 34,792 of record NZ_WTKS01000022.1, read on the forward strand.
AAACAAGTAATAATGTACTCAACCTAAAGACAGGGACTTAAATTGCATTTTTGGCAATGAGTATCTTCACTTAATGATGGAAAGCTGACTTATGATTACTTTGCACGGTTTTGCTGCTAGCAACTATTACAACCTAGTTAAACATGTACTTTTACACAAACAATTGCCATTTACAGAACACCTTGTTTACGGCGGTAGTGAAGAGTTACTAGCAATCAGCCCTGCAGGCAAAGTGCCTGCAATCACAACAGCTAATGGCCTTAATATTTCTGAGTCGAGTGTTATTTGCGACTTTATAGAGGAGTCGTACCCACAAACCCCGCTATACCCTGAAGATGCAGGTGAGCGCGCAGTTGTACGTCAAATTATGAAAATGGCAGAGCTTTATTTTGAACTGCCAAGCAGACGGTTCATCCCTTATGTATTTTCAGGCGCTGAAGTACCTGAAACAACTAAAGCCGAAGTACGCCAAGTATTAACGCGTGGCGTAACCGCTTTGAGTAGCGTGTGTAAGTTTTCACCTTGGATTGCAGGCGAGCAATTTACAATGGCAGACATTTACGTTTATTACGTAAACACCATTGTTAGCGCCTTTGGCTCAAGCCAGCTTGATTGGGATGTACTTGCACAAGTACCCGGCATGAAAGAGTGGAACGAATCAATGAGCCAATTAGCCATTACCCAAAGCATAGAGGCCGATCGCCAAGCGAATATGGCTGAATTTATGCAAAAAGTGAAAGCGCAAATACAGGCAGCAAACTCTAAATAAAGCGTAGCTATAAAAGTATCTATTCTAAATTTTAATTACTAACACTGTATCGCCAATACAATAACGTAATTGGCTTAACAAATTTAATTCTTTGCAGGAGACACCTATGACAGATAAAAATATCCAACTTACTTCAACTATCAGCGAAGACAATAAACTAACACTTGCCTTAAAAAACATCGAGATGCCAAAGCCAAATGCCGATGAAGTAGTTATTCGCATTGAAGCTGCACCATTAAACCCATCAGACTTAGGCGTTTTATTCAGCGCAGCTGATATGTCTACTGCAAAGCAATCGGGTACTGATGAAGACCCGGTAATTACTGCAGATGTTCCAGCTCAATTTATGCCATCACTTAAAACCCGTGTTGGAAAAGCAACCCCTGTAGGTAATGAAGGCGCAGGCACCGTAGTGGCAGCAGGCTCATCACCAGCCGCACAAGCATTAATGGGTAAAACCGTTGCAGTAATTGGCGGCGGTACGTATCGTCAATTTATATGTGCCAATGTACAAAGTTGCCTAGCGCTAAAAGAAGGAACTACGGCTAAAGAAGGTGCATCATCTTTTGTTAACCCACTTACCGCACTTGCAATGGTAGAAACCATGCGCGCTGAAGGCCATAAAGCCATTATTCATGCTGCTGCAGCTTCTAACCTTGGCCAAATGCTAAACCGTATTTGTATTGCCGATGGCGTTGATTTAATTAATATTGTTCGCAAACCAGAACAAGAAAAATTACTGCGCGATATGGGGGCAAAATATATTGTTAACTCAAGCAGCGACACTTTTCTTGCTGACCTAACAGCTGCAATAATCGAGACAGGTGCAACTATAGCGTTTGATCCTATTGGTGGCGGCCAACTAACAAGTGACATTCTTAACTGTATGGAAGTTGCAGCTTCGCGCGATATGAAAGAGCACACAATTTACGGCTCTGATACATTTAAACAAGTGTACATTTATGGCGCACTAGACCGCGGCCCTATTACATTAAACCGTAACTTTGGCTTTGCTTGGGCTGTAAACGGGTTCTTGTTATTTAATGCTTTAGGTAAATTAGGCACAGATACAGTAATGAAAATGCGCAAACGCGTTGCTGATGAAATCACCACTACATTTGCGAGCAACTACACGCACGAAGTGTCATTAGCTGAGGTATTACATTTACAGTCAATCGCGGCTTATTCTAAACAAGCTACCGGGGAGAAGTACTTAATTAAACCTCAAGCTTAATTAAATATTCTTCGTTAAAAATTAAAAAGCAGATGCTAATTAGGTATCTGCTTTTTATTTGATCGTTGTAAAAGCTAGCTCGGAGTATTCACTTTAGCGAATCAATTACATTCGTGGATTTCTATGACTTTTTAGTAAATAGCACTTATTAAATTGGCTAATCGCTAATGTTCATTCTTATTCTCTGTTTTGTAGACATCCCTAATAAATTAAAGACTTCTGCTGTTAATAATCAGTAGGTTTTCATTTATCGGTGTTGCTATTTTTTTTGGTGATGACTTTAATCCAAACGTTAAACTACATTCAAATTTGAGTTCTATCTCTTGTTCTAGAGCTGACCAGGTAATAAGTAATACCGAAGTATCATCAACTAAGTCTCTATCAGCCAAACATACATCAGGTTCATTGATGAAGCTTTGCTGCTGCGCCTCATCTAACTCCATCCAAAAGCCATCTGTTGCTAAAGCAAAAATATTATCAATTGAAAAGTCTAATTCAAACGTTTCAGGTTCAAACTTACGCCTTAAGTTTAAACTCTTAGTTAATATATGGCGTTCAGGAACTGAGCTTATCGAACTTTCAAAATCGTTACCCAATGGGTTCGCCCCAGTATGAACAGGTGATAACCATTGAATACTTTTATTGTTGAATAAACCTAAGCGACAATCACCTGCACAGAAGCCATAAATTTTATTGGAGCTATCATTACGGTATAGTGATAAAAAGCTGGCAATACCTATTTTCAATTCTTTTTTAGTTGCGCTGAAAGCCTGTTGGATAATTTGATTACGCTTCTCTGCGTCTTCAAAATAATCCTCTAATTGAGGTTTATCTTGTGTTATTTTTTCTGAAAAAAACTTAACACTGTTTATAAGTAAACCTTGGAGGCAAGCATAGAAATGTTCGCTAAACCTTTTAGCTAGGTTTGTTGTAGCGATTGATGAGGTAGATATATCAATTACGAATACCCAAGTACCGAAGTCAGTATTTATTATCGAAAAATAATCTTTGTTTTCTGCTCGTTCGGATCCTTGTTGAGTCCGGTGTATCAGTTTTAGTGAAGAAGGGTCAGCCATACACAATACAGCCTTCGATACGCTCAAAGATCAACTGCTCTCTGTCTAAACTATTCCTGGCAGTTCCCTGAACTGCATACTCAAAATTACCATCTTCCATTAAACTATTAAGCTGTTCGCTAATATAATTTTTCAAGTCTTCTGAGGCTGATAAAATATCATTAACTATTGATGCTCTACCATCGAAAATATTAAGTAAATCTTCAATATCATGACTTGAAAGAGCATCACCCTTCCCTCTTCCTAAATAGGCTTCGAGCTTTGTGGCTACAAAATATTCTGGCGTTATTAATTTAATGGTTAATGCATCATTCAGCACGTAGTCTTCGGCGGTTGCTACTGCGTCTTTATACCATATGTTAGTAAAACCAAGCGCTTTCTCATCAACTGGCATAAAATCAACTTTAAGGTTATCAAGTATCATGCGGCACATAACATCCTCGCCCATGTCAATAGAAAACCCTTTCACTTTAAGTTGTTCCTGCAAATCAGTCCAAGCTGCATACCCCATGATATCAACAATCAAATCAACATCGTCGGTATACCTTATTTGCTCTTTAGTAAACTCATCCGTGACCAATAGCCCTGTGGTGCAACCCCCAACAAATACCATTGATCTTATTAAGTCATCTCCAAGTGCAGTAGCAACTTTTATTAACATCTCTTTTTGAAGGTTGATTGTATTCATTTGGCTACCTTAAATATGCTATTGAGCATTTCTAGTGCTAAATTTCGTTCTCGTGGATGACCTATTCTTATCGCATCAACTAACGCTAGCATCGCGTACAACTGGGCATCTTGCTGTACTGCTAAAAATACTTTAGGGTGTAATGGCTCAATTAACATGCCTTTAGTATTACCCCTTGGATTCGACCATACAGGCTGAAGCTCTCCAGACGTCATTAACTTACCTCTGAGAACAGGGGCAGCTATCGACGTAGCGATCCCTCTGCCAATCACTCCCTCTTTTGCAGGAAAAACGTATCGAATACCATAAGCAATAAACTCCAACAAAGCCTTAGTATTTGTTTTAGGTACTTGAAGTTTGCGGTCTACTTTTGCAAGCCCTACGGAATACATCCGATTAAGGCTAAGACTAATCTGAGATTTACTTATCCCAGTTAAACCTTCTAAGTTTCTTAAGGAAAATCGGCTTTCGATTTGATCCATTTCGGTAAAAGTAGGCTTTAACCCCTTTTCATCCCAATCCTCCCAAGTACCATCCACTTGAATAATATCCGAATCACCATCTTTCCCATCTAGCCCCACATGCAGCGAAATCAATTTTAGTAATAATAAAACATCTTGACTTTTCATCTACCCTCCAAGTGACTTGTCCCGAGTCCTAGGACTCGGGACAAGTATCTCTTTGGGTATTTAAATAGTCAACAGTAAAAATTGAATAAGTGTATATTTGCTAATTAAAATTTTCGTGATCAATTCACTTATCTAATCTACCGCTATCGCCTCATTTTATATAAAGGTCTTTCTGAAGAAGAATAAGGCAACAAAGAGGTAAACTTTAACTGGTATAATAATCATTGATCGTTGGGTTATCGCTCATAGCTGCCATACATTAACTTGCGGGCTCAACTAAAGCTCTTTGTACTTTTAAAAATAAATCATAAAGCATTTATATTATTTCTGTACGTGTGAGATTATCTTACAGAGGTTTAAACACGTAATTCCAGTCCTAGAACAAAAAGATCCTCTTTGATCAAACCACTCAATAATTGTACTAATTAATGCAATTAGTCATAAATCTGTAACTTTGATCCGCGATAATCTCTATCCGATAAATGAATAAACTCAAGAAGACTAAGTAAGATGAGTACACCCTTAGTGCAACTAACATTTGCACAGCAATCATTTGATGATTCTATGTCTGCGGCGATGAGCCACGCTATGGAATATGAAAAGCTATCGCTAAAAGCCAATGCTGCGCATAACATTACGCTGCAGTGTGTGTTGCCTGATGGCGCAAATGAGAGCGATGTTATTTCACTAAGTGCAACGCAGCCCAGTGCGCGTGGGGCGCAGTATTTTACTGAAAAAACGCTGAGCAATGCAGATCTTGAATCTGGTACTGTAAATCTAACTTTAAGTAACATTACACAAAGCCAGTGTTTTGTAGTGCAAATGATGCTGCACGGAAAAAACACGACCTTAAAAGAAAGCCAGCAACTCGATGTGTACATTAAAGCATTTGAGCAAGGCTATATTCCTGAGCAAATAAAAACTGAACATACCAAGTCACAGGGCGTTCGTAGCTACTTTGCGAGTATGGGGTCTACGTTTTTATCGCTGTTTTAGTGCTAACTGCACCTAAATTACGCAATGCGACAAGTTATTAATCTGCAAAACTCACTTTACCCATAGTGACTCCAGCAATACCCTGTGCGGTATTACTTAGGTGTTGCTGCTCTCCGGCTAGGCATTCGTTGGCTAAAATGGCAAATAGTACGGCCTCTTTGGCATCGGGATTTATACCTAAATCGTCGGTATTTTTAAAAGCCTTAATACGTGGGCAAAGCACTGTAAGTTGCGCCATTAGTAACGGGTTATGAATACCGCCACCACTTGCATACACCACACAATTTTGTTCGCGCTCTGCACACTCGTTTAATGCATTTGCTATAACAGTAGCAGTAAAGGTATTTAAGGTGGCCATTACATCTTTATGGCTTAAGTACTGTGTATTTGTAAGCTGCTGTGCGGCGTTTAAATACGCTAAGTTAAATACCTCTGGCCCTGTAGTTTTAGGCATTGGGAGTTTAAAAAATGCGTTATTACATAATGCATTTAATAATGGTGTATTTACCTTGCCTGCTTTTGCTATTTTTGCGCCATCGTCATAATGCATATCTTTAAAATGTTGCTGTACGTAGGCATCCATAATGGTATTACCGGGGCCAATGTCTGAGCTAAACACACCGTTTGCATCGCCATTTTTGGGTAAAAACGTTAAGTTAGCTATGCCGCCCATATTTAGCAAAATCCGACTCTCAGCAGCGCTCGAAAAATACAAATAATCGCCATACACAGCAAGTGGTGCACCCTCGCCTCCTGCGGCTATGTGTTTTTGCCTAAAGTCACCAATGGTAGTAATACCCGTAGTAACGGCTATTTGGTCGCTATCGCCAATTTGTAAGGTGCCATTAGTAAAGCTTTTGTGATTATGCTGCGACTGCGGGCAGTGGTAAATGGTTTGCCCGTGGCTTGCTATTACATCAATACTTGCTGGGTTTATATTCCACTTAGCTAAGCACTGATTAACCATATTGCCATGGAGTTTACCTACCCACGGGTGCAGTAAAGTAACAAGCTCTAAATCGCATTCTCGCTTAGCAAATACCTGCTTTATTTTAGTTTTATAATCGTCGTTGTAGTCAACGGTGGTAAAATTTAAAACCTCAATGTGTGTATTTAAGCCCGCGCCCGTTACTTTACACAGTGCAACATCAAGCCCGTCCAACGAAGTACCGCTCATTAAACCAATAATTAAACGGCTTGGTTTTTGGGCGCTGTTATAAAGAGCTTTAATGTGAGGGTGCATAATGGCATCTAAAATAGGTGTAATATTTTGCTTATATTAGAGGACTTTAAAACAAAGTAATAGCCGTAAACCGTTTAATTTAGGTTCTGATTGTTTAACGTTAAAATGATTGTTAAGTTAGTGTGCATACTAAAAATTTATGAAAAAATATGATCACCCTCAGAGAGTTTAAAGCCCAAGACGCGCCTTTTATTATTAGCACCTTAAATGATGAACAGGTGACGCGTTTTCTATCGTCAAAAATTCCGTTTCCGTATACGCAAGCCAATGCTGATTGGTGGATAAACCAAGGCTCAAAAAACGGCGTAATTGATGCAACGGTTAAAGCCATTGAGGTAAATGGGCAATTTGCGGGCTGTATTGGTGTAACTCCCGGCGAATTTGAATACAGCCACAGTGGCGAAATTGGTTATTGGCTAAATAAAGCCTATTGGGGGCAAGGCATTATTACTCGCGCTATTGAACTTATATGCAATGAAGCGCTTGCAAGCTCACACATAAACAGAATTTTTGGCGCTGTGTTTGCTGGTAATACCGGCTCTATGAAAGCACTTATTAAAAGTGGCTTTGAGCAAGAGGCTGTGCTTAAACAGGCCATTTATAAAAACGGGGTGTTTTACAATAGCCATATTTTTAGCAAGCTAAAATAAACCATTTAGAATAAATACTCTGCAAAGCTTGAATTATCAACCACCCGCCCAAAACTCCTTTAATTAAGGTACGCATTGTACATATTCATACTGCTTAGCCGCGCATTATTGTTTAGCTGATCACGATTTTTAAAGCGTAAACATTCGGTAAGTAGTTTATTTATATTAATAGGAGATCTTTTATGTCTACGACTAGTCGCCAACTTACTCTTGAATCACGCCCTAATGGCGCTCCAACAGATGAAAACTTTAAATTAAAAACGGTAGAGCTTCCTGCTTTAAAAGACGGTGAAGTTTTACTACGTACTATTTACCTATCGCTAGACCCGTACATGCGTGGTCGTATGAGCGATGCTAAGTCGTACGCTGACCCTGTTAATATTGGCGATGTAATGGTTGGCGCAACAGTGTGCCAAGTAGAAGAGTCTAAAAACGATAAGTTTAGCGAAGGCGAGTGGGTACTTGCCTACACAGGTTGGCAAGACTACGCCATTACCGATGGTGAAGGCTTAATGCAATTAGGTAAAGAGCCTGCAAACCCTTCATACGCATTAGGTATTATGGGTATGCCTGGCTTTACAGCGTATATGGGTTTACTTGATATTGGCCAGCCTAAAGAAGGCGAAACCGTAGTTGTTGCAGCAGCAACAGGCCCAGTAGGTGCAACGGTTGGTCAAATAGCTAAAATTAAAGGCTGTAAAGTAGTCGGTGTTGCTGGTGGTAGCGAAAAATGTGCACACGCCGTTGAAAAACTAGGGTTTGATGCCTGTATTGATCACAAAGCTGATGACTTTGCAGAGCAGTTAGAAAAAGCCTGTGATAAAGGCATTGATGTTTACTACGAAAATGTGGGCGGTAAAGTATTCGACGCCGTACTACCATTACTAAATACCGCAGCGCGCGTACCATTGTGTGGTTTAGTATCGCAATATAACGCTACTAGCTTGCCAGAAGGCCCAGACCGTTTAGGTATGCTAATGGGTCAATTGCTTACTAAGCGTATTAAAATGCAAGGCTTTATCATTTTTGATGATTACGGCGACCGTTACGACGAGTTTGCACAAGACATGCAAAAATGGCTACAAGACGGAAAAATTCAATACCGTGAGCACATGGTAGAAGGCATCGAAAATACAGTAGACGCGTTCAACGATATGATATGCGGTAAAAACTTTGGTAAAACTGTGGTTAAAATTAATAAGCCACTTTAATTTTATACGGCTTGTAAGGCAAAGCCCTTACAAGCCACAAAAGGACTGACATGATCAAACTACACCATTTAAATAAATCACGTTCTAAACGCGTAATTTGGCTTTTAGAAGAGCTAAATGTTGACTACGAAATTGTGGCTTATCAGCGTAATAAAGACACCTTCCTAGCTCCTGACGAACTAAAGCATATTCATCAACTTGGTAAGTCACCGGTAATTGAAGACGGCGGTTTAATTATTGCTGAATCAGGCGCTATTACAGACTACCTTATTACCAAATACGGTAACGGTAAATTTGCTCCAAAAGTAGATACCGCTGAATATGTTGACTACCAGCAATGGCTGCACTTTGCAGAAAGCTCAGCAATTTTACCGCTTTTACTTAAAATGTTTGTACTAAAAGACGGCGCTAAAACGCAGTTTTTAGAAGGCTATGCTGACGCTGAAACAGCTAAAGTAATTAGCTACTTTAACGACCGCCTTGAAGGTAAACGTTATTTAGTGGGCGATACCCTAACGGGCGCTGACTTTATGATGTCGTTTATTGTTGAAATAGTTAAAAACTCAGGTCAATTAGCGCACTTTAAAAACCTCGTTAAATACGACGAGCAATTACAAAGTCATGAGAAGTTTCATACAGCTAATGAGCTAGAAGCAAAGTACGACTAACTACTTTTATATAATATATATGACACTAAGGGGCATTTAGCCCCTTTTTTAATGCCTGAAAAACACTCCTCATTAAAGTTACGCTTGTAAACTAAATTAACAAACAATCCCTTATTGCTAATAAAACTTTAATTAATAAGGCATAATGCTGCTATTGTTTTAGAATAATCACTAATAATACAAGCTGCTCTTGCGCGTATTGACTCACACTTGGGATCAACCATGACCATAAACATGCGTTTAACGACCGGCTTTGGCGTAATTTTATCAATGATGCTTATTTTAACCATTATTGGCATTTCGCGCGTTAGCCTCATTAATAATAACATTACCCACATGACCGACGTAAATTCGGTAAAGCAACGTTACGCAATTAACTTTAGAGGCAGCGTACACGACAGAGCAATAGCCGTGCGCGATGTAGTGCTAATTACCGATCAAAGCAGTTTAAGCTCCGTGTTAAAGAGCATAAAAGAGCTAAACGCATTTTACCAAACGTCAAGCAGGTCTATGGCCGAGCTAATGGGTAATATGAATAATGAAGAGCGCGCTTTAATTAATAAAATAAATCAAATAGAGCAGCGCACTCAGCCTTTCATTCAAGGTGTAATAAACGCTAAAAATGCAGGAAACCTAAGCGAAGCTGAGCGCATTTTATTAACCGATGCGCGCCCTGCGTTTACCCAGTGGCTAAATGTTATAAACCAATTTATAAACCTACAAGAACAAGCAAATCAAACCACCACTATCGATACTCTCGATATTGCCAGCTCGTTTAAAATTTGGATGATTTCGCTCACCGCACTTGCCTTTTTAATAGGCATAAGCGTTGCGTATGTTATTAGCCAACTGATCAGAAATTCAGTAGGTGGCGAACCACAAGAAGCCGCTGAAGTAATTGCCCTTATTGCACAAGGCGACTTAAGAGGCGATGTACAGTCGTGTTGCCCAAATAGCATGATGGCTTCTGTAGGGGTTATGCAATCTAAATTAAAAACCATTGTAGATAGCATTATTAACTCATCTGAAGAGCTTTCTACGCACTCTGCAAGCGTAGCGTCTGGCTCGCAGCAAGCACTTAGTGCCGCTGACGCACAAGTAACTTATACAAACTCGGCAGTAAGCAGCCTAGAAGAAATGAGCCGCAGTATTCATGCCGTAGCCGACTCAGTTAGGCAAACAGAAGATAACTCAAAAATAACCGCGCAATTATCGCAGCAAGGTAGTATTGCAGTGCAAAAAGTTGCCGCCGAAATTGAACAAATTTCAGTGACCGTAAAAGCCACAGTTACCCAAGTAAACGTGTTGCAAGAACATGTAAAACACATTGGCGATATTTTAAGTGTGATCCGCAGTATTTCCGATCAAACAAACTTGCTTGCACTAAATGCAGCAATAGAAGCTGCAAGAGCAGGCGAAACAGGCCGAGGGTTTGCTGTTGTTGCTGACGAAGTAAGGCAACTTGCCCAGCGCACTGGCGACGCAACAGGCGATATCGAAAAGATGATTTTGCAAGTACAAGAAAACACGCAAGCGTCGGTAACAGCTATGGAAACCACAGTACCACAAGTAGAAAATGGCCTAACACTTACTCACGAAGCAAACGAGTTACTGCATCAAATACAGCAACAAGCTAACGATTCATTAAGTAACGTGCTTGAAATTGTTGAATCAACATCAAACCAAGTAGCCACTGTGGCGAAAATTAGTACCGGCGTAGAAGAAATTGCCAGTATGTCCAAAGAAACCAGCATGTCGCTTAACAGTAACGCACAAGAAGCTGTTGCATTAGCTGACCTTTCAAACACACTTAAAAAGTATATTAGCTACTTTAAAGTTTAATTTTTATAGTAAGCAATAAACAAAGGGGCTTTTAAGCCCCTTTGTTGTTTATGTACTTTAATAATAGCGGACTATATACCTGCTAAATCGCGCTCGGTAATACACTCACCCGACGCCATTTCAAACTCGCGACATACTAATGGGCGGTTTTCGTAAATAGAGCACATAAGCGTATTACGGTCGAGTGCTTGGCACCAACCGTCGTCAGCGCGTTTCATTACTTCGCTGCCCCATTTATCGTATTCAATGTAGTTAAAAGGCACGCCGGTGTCGGTTACTATGCGCACTTCTAATTGGCAACAACAGGCTTGGCAGTTAGCACACGTAACGGGCTCTGGGGTAGTAGAAATATTTTCAACGGGAATAACAATATGAGGCATAGTGGCTTACTTTTTTGAATAAGCCACTAGGATACAGTAACTAATTTAACGCGCTAGTAGTTTTGCTTTAATATCGCTGTAACGCATTTGCTCACACAGTGCAAAACCACTCAGCTGGCGTACTTTATTACGCGCAAATAACGGCACACTCATCCCCGCTAAAAAGCGGCATTGGGTTTCAATACCCACATTATGATTACCTTTGCCTGCCATATGCGCTAAAAATTCATCTACCTTTTGATAAATAAGTTGCTCGTCAATATATGCAGGCTCTATAGAGTATTCAAGCTTAACCGCATGACCTCTACACACACTACAATGCCCACATTGCTCAGGTGCATTTTGATCGTCAAAATAGCGCGCTAAGTTATAGCTTAAGCAACTTTGTAGCTCAAAAAAGCGTACCAGTGCAGCAATACGTTTAATTTCGGCCTGTTCTTTGTCGGTAAAGTAGTCGTGAAGTTGCTGGGCAAGTTCTGGGTTATTTATAACCTCTTCATGCACTTTGTATACTTGGGTAATACGTTTGGTTTCGAGCGTTATTAGGTTTTTTTCAGCTAGGTAGTCAAGAGCAGCCACTACGCGTTTTCGATCAACCTGCGCAGCTTGTGTAAGGGAGTCAAAATTTAGCGTGCCCCATATTTTTTTAAAATCGGTATGGCTAAATATTTGTGTTAAAAATGCTTGGCGTTGCTCATCAAAATGACCAAGTAGCTCGTTTTTATCAACCAAAAATTTATATTTAAAATCGGCGTAGTAAGCATATTGCGGCGTTATAGCGCCTTGCATTTCAAGCTGTACAAGTAAGGTTTTAAGTGCCAGTTGCCTAATATTACTCTCGCTCGATAAGCTGTATTCTTGCATTTCCCATTGCTGGTGGCTTTGGCGAATATCGTTAATTACGTATTCAATACCGCTAAGCTCAGGGGTGTCGCCATATACAAAGTTTTCTACCGTATTTAGGCCGTCTAGGTTAGCAAGCGTGTAACAATTTGATGGATCGCCATCGCGTCCTGCTCGGCCAATTTCTTGGCTGTAGTTTTCTATCGATTTTGGTAAATCGTAATGTATAACAAAGCGAATATCCGATTTATCAACGCCCATACCAAAGGCTATGGTTGCCACTACGACGTTAATTTTACCGCCCATAAAGTCATCTTGAATTTGCCAGCGTAGCGTATCTTCAAGCCCCGCATGATACGCCACCGCGTGCACACCTTGAGCACTTAGCACATTAGCAACTTGCTCAGCGCTTTGCTGTAGCGTTACATACACAATACCTGGGCCACTTTGCGCACGCACTATGTTGGTAAGCTCGGTGTTTTTATCGGCGGTTTTAACGCTCAACACACTTAAATCTAAATTAGCGCGGTAAAAGCCCGTTTGCACAATGCACTCAGGCGCAATAGCAAAGCGCTCTGCCATATCGCGTTTTACTTTTTTAGTGGCCGTTGCTGTAAGTAACAACACTAAAGGAATATTAAGCTCTTCGCGGTAACGCGGTAGTTTAAGGTAGTCGGGTCTAAAGTTATGGCCCCATTCTGATATACAGTGCGCTTCGTCTACCACTAACATCGAAAGCGCCACTTGGCTTATAAACTCTCTAAAACGCTCGTTTTTAAAGCGCTCAACCGACACCATTAATACTTTAATTTTACCATTTCGCACATCATTCATTACGGTGCTGCTTTGCATTTGATCTTGGCTCGAATCAAGGCTGGCAGCATAAATACCTTTGCTATTTAAAAAGCTAATTTGATCTTTCATCAACGCAAGTAAAGGCGAAACCACTAAGGTTAAATTTGGTAAATGCAACGCAGTTAATTGATAGCACAACGATTTACCCGAGCCGGTCGGAAATATAGCCAACGACGATTGACCATTTAAAAGCTGATCTATAGTTTGTTGTTGCCCTGTTCTAAATTGGCTAAAACCAAAGTGCTGCTCAAGTGATTGAATTAGTGGCGTGGTCATAAATGTCCTTTTGATGGCTAAACAATAGTCATGCTTATAAAAATGCGGTGTAGATAAAATATTTGCAACTCGGTGTGTATGAAATATTTGCATGTATACCCAAACCATCTCAAGATGAGAGTTTCAGTTGGAGTTAAAAGCAATTTAAGCAAGGCATTGATTGCAAGTAATAGTGGTTCTATTGTTAAAATCAATAACGCAGTATAAATCGCTTTTAAACCAACCCATTGGGCGTTTCACAGGCACTTACTCTCATCGTTGTTACTTCTTAAAAGGGGGCTGCCATTCTTGCAAAGTAACGCCTTGATATTAAGCCCCTGTGAAACGCTGAATTCTGCATATTGAGACGGTTTGGGTATAAGTATACAACAAATAACATTATTTATTGCTGACATCGGTTTTATTTAGGCGCAAACTAGGCACCCATAAAATGAGTAGTAACTACTTGTTGCCAAAATAATTTATTGATACCCAAGTCACCTTAAAAAACTAATAAAAAATACAGATCACTTGGGTATATTATTTTTAAGGGCAACGTTATGAGTATTACAATACCTAAAATCGTCGTTATTGGCGGTGGTGCTGGCGGATTAGAACTTGCAACCCAACTGGGGCATAAGCTAGGGAAAAAAAAACAAGCAGATATACTGTTAATAGACAAAAACCGTACCCACATATGGAAGCCGTTACTACACGAAGTAGCGACAGGCTCTATTGACCCTGATTTAGATGGCGTTGTGTATTCAGCCCATGCCGCAAAACATCATTATCGTTTTCAACTTGGTACTTTTTGCAATATAGACCAAAGCAATAAAACAATTACCCTCTCCCCATTAAACGACGAGTTAGGCCACACTATTTTACCTGGTCGTACAGTTCGTTACGATCACCTTGTTATTGCCATTGGCAGCGTAAGTAACGACTTTAATACCCCAGGTATAAAAGAGCATTGCTACTTTTTAGATTCAAGCCAACAAGCAGAGCGCTTTCAGCACTCATTACTAGATAGCTTTACGCGCCTTCACCAAGACGACAACCAACAACAATCACTTAATATTGCCATTGTTGGCGGCGGTGCTACCGGTGTTGAGCTCTCAGCTGAGCTTTACCATGTGTCTGAGCTATTAAAGCTTTATGGTTTAACAAATATGTCGTCTAAGCGTTTGCATATTCATTTAATAGAAGCCGGCCCGCGTATTTTACCTGCATTACCAGAGCGTATTGCCGTAAGTGCCAAACGCGAGCTATTAAAGCTTGGCGTAAACGTGCGCGAACAAACGCAAGTAAAAGAAGGCACCGCACAAGGCTTTATCACCAAAGATGAAGAACACATTGATGCCGATATAATGGTGTGGGCGGCAGGCGTAAAAGCACCTGATTTTATTAAAGACTTAGGTGTTTTTGAGCTTACTCGTAGCAATCAAATTCAAGTAAATGAGTTTTTACAAAGCACCGTAGACGAAAGCATTTTTGTATTAGGCGATTGCTGCGCATTTACCCAAGCCGACGGCAAGCAAGTACCACCACGCGCACAATCGGCGCATCAAATGGCGTTGTGCGTTGAAAAAAATCTCATCGCAACATTAAAGCAGCAACCACTACGCGGCTTTAAATACAGCGACCATGGCTCGTTGGTTAACTTATCGAGCTACAGCACCGTGGGTAACTTAATGGGTAACCTCACCAGCAATACCTTTTTTATTGAAGGTAAAATTGCCCGCTTTATGTATATATCTTTATACCGTATGCACCAACGCGCCATACATGGCAGCGCAAAAACCTTTGCATTATGGATAAGCGAAAAAGTGTTGCGTGTAGTGCGTCCAAAAATGAAATTGCATTAAAAGCAAACTGAATCAGCAGCCTATAAAATGGCTTTAATAAATTAATACTTTATTAAAGCCTCTTACACTATTAGTATCTAAAATAGTACCATGTGGATAATTGAAATAGTGAACCTAAAGGATTAACGTTTATGAAAAAAGGACCCCTGGCGCTTATTGCCATTGCTACGGTTGTATTGGCAACTTATATATTTATAGCTCAATCCAGCTCATCAGTAGTAAAGCAAAATTTAAAACCTGCCTCAAATATAGTTCAGCCCAAAATAAAACAACAAAAGCAGATCGTTCAAGCATCCCCACAACAGAAAGTAGTAAAACTAAAACACGAGATTAGCCTTTGTAAAAATAAATCGGCTGATAAAGCCCAAAAAATAAATGAAATAAATCAATCGCTTACTTCATCTTTTAAAAATGAGCTCAACAAAGGTACTTCTGTCGCCGACCTATTAATGTATTCAGGTTTGTATGAGGCATCTTATCAGTCATATACAACGCTACTTAAAGAAGCGATTAAAGATAAACAAAAAAAAGACTATAAAATAATTGAAAGCATAGCTATTTTAGCTGACTGGCAAGGCATTGAAGCTATTCAAAATTTCACCAGTGATAAAGTAAAAGAGATAGTGCAGCAGTTAGGTTCGGCTACCCAAAGCCCTGCTGGTTTAACATTTAACGTTCCACTTGATGAAAATGTAAAAAAAGAAACCCTCTATGCGCTATTAAACAATTCCGACACGTTTACCACTTATTTGCAGTCGTTTATTCGTATTGAAGGTAGTAATGTTATCTCTCCCGCCACGCTACTTATGCTCAATGCAAATAAACTTTCAATTGACGAATTTGAGCATGTAATTGCAGTAAATCAATTTACGGTAAATGAACTCGCAGTAGCTATAAATAACGGTCTACCTAATGAGTATATTTTTGCGCTAATGGAGCAAGTACCTTCACTTAATGATATGCCTATTTATGACAATTTTACCGTTTTATATAACTTAGCCGATTTAGCTATTAGCCAATTTAATTTACCCTTAGTAAAAGCATTAAAACAAGCAGGAGTCTCACCAACCAATAAGGTAGGCCTATTTACAGCGTTAGATATTGCCATAATTAATTTACCTAAAAACGGAAACTTAACTTTAAAGGATTTAGATAAAAGTAAGACTGATATGCTGGATTACTTAATCGCCGAAGGATATAAAGCCCATGGTGAGTTTAATTATAAAAATTCATCAGATAAGACTCTACTTTTTGAAAACAAATTTAAATATCAACAAGGTACCTTTATTAGTGAGCAAACAAACCCTTTAAGTTACCTCTACTTTAGCCAAATCTCTATAATTGAAAACTCTATGCTGCCTAGAGTAACTGAGCCAGATAACTCTGAAATATCTCAATTTTTACTAGAACTACAACATAAAAAAGAAGACCTAGATTCAGCCTCAAGCAATTGTAATCAATTAACAGAAAAGCTGTTTGCAACCCAAAAGCTCACACAAGATAGAGACGCTTACGCAAAAGTTCGCGAAATTGAAAAAGAATATGGCAGTAACTTTGAAGACGTATTACAAAATATAGACCCTGTTTTAGTTAATTATTGGTGGAACACTCTTGCCCGCCGTACCTCTTCAGATAGAAGCGATAGTGTATTTCGTGAATATTTAGCTAAAAAAGAATTTCAAAAAGCACATGAATACAGCCAGACAACTCCACTAAATCAAACAGAGACAAACGTGCTATTTATTAGGTTACTTAAGAATCCATATGACTTAGTGCCTATTTGGAATAGTCGAACGCTACCTATCCCTCCAACAGAGTTGGTTAGACTAAGCTGGATTCCGCTTAGTCAATGGCAAGAACTTGCACAACTTGGTTTTGATTTTTCGATTACCGATATACATGGACGCGACGTTTATACACAAGCTGCGTCGTCTTCTGTCGAAGCAGTCCAATTTCTAATTGATAACAAAATACCGACTGTTCCCAGTAAACTTGGCGTAGATATACTAGACTTAGCGCTAGAACAAAGCTACACCCAAGGTGAGTTAAGCCCAATGGTTCCTTTAGCTTTGCAGCTTGTTGAAAAATTTGAACCAAACCACTTTTCTCGCGTTGCCCGATTAAAAACATTTTATCCTGAAGTTTATCAGCAGTTAGTACAACTTAACTCTGCGCTTAAACCATTAGAGGAAACAACGTTAAATAGCTATACTTTTTATAATCACTGATCTTCATAGCAGGCGAGCCATAAATTAGCTCGTCATTACCTGATGAATATTGTCTTTAATATTTAACATTGTCTGTGTAGAGTATTTAAAACAACTAAGGGAATTGGGTTATGACAGGTAAAACGCTAATTTTTAACTTTGACGGCACAGGAAACGAGCCCCGTGACGCAGAACAATTTAGCTCAGATCATTTTAAAGAAGACTCTAATATTACCAACATTCTAAAACTGCATTTACTGCTTGGCGGTAAATTAGAAGACTCCCCTATTACTCCTTTTGCTAACCAACTCAGTTTTTATTATCAAGGTATTGGTACTAAAGGCAGCCGCCTTAAACGTATTTTAAACCAAACTCTTGCACCTCGTGGTGACGACGTAGCCAGTATTTTAAATCAAGCATTAAGCGACTTTAAAGCTCACTATCAACTAGGCGATACCATACTGCTAACGGGTTTTAGCCGAGGCGCTGCACTTGCAAGGCGTTTTGCCAAAATCCTAGAACCTTTAGTTGCTGATAATGTTTACATATGTGTGTTTGATACCGTTGCCTCTATTGGCTTATCAAAAGTAAGTAAAGCCACACGTGGCGCAGAGCACGTTATTTTTGAAAACCACACTATTGCCAACAACATTACTCACGCGCTGCACTGCGTAGCCCTTGACGAAAAACGCCGCGCGTTTGAACCCACACTCATGAACCATCAAAGCAACATTACCGAGCTATGGTTTGCAGGTGCGCATTCAGACATTGGCGGCGGTTACTACCGCGATGGCCTAGCCGATATTAGCTTGCGCTATGCACTTGAGTGGTTAATAGAACAACCGCTTAATATATCGTTACTCACTAGTCACGACATAGATTACGAAACCCTACTCCCCGATAGCAACTTAGTAGCACAAGATGACGTAACAGTAACGCCCGATCCGCTCGCATTAAGTCATCAACAAAATTACTTTTGGTTTAACCCATTTTTTAAATTAGTAGATAGGCAGTGCTATATATTAATTGATGACGAAGCTAGCAACCTTGAGCCCTTAGTACACTACAGCGTAGCCGAACGTATTAATAAGCTAACCAGTTACCGCCCAGAATCGCTTAAAAAACTGCATTACAAAATTAGCTATAACGACAACACCACACTTAGCTTTATTGGTTTAAGCCAACATATAGAACTAGCTAATCAAAACATGAGTGTGCTGAGCATTAACCAAAGCCAAGATGTAATGGTATTTGCCTCTGAGCAATACAACGCAACCGGCCTCATGCTAGAGCAAGGCGCTACGTACCGCTTTACCCCATACCCAAATCAATACTGGTTTGACGATGGCATAAAGTGCACACCATTAGGCTGGAACCGCGACAACGTACAACTTGGCGTAAAAGAAATCCCAATGGCCGTGCTTGAACCATTTAGACGATTCCCTCGCGCACAATGGTTTTCACTCATTGGTGCTATTAATAAAAACGACGACCACCTTTTTGAAATAGCCAACGGCGCCGACATTAAAATAGATAAATCAGGCGAGTTTTGCCCATTCGCAAACGACCTAAGCCGCTTTTATGGCGCTAATGCAGGTAAAATACAATTAAAAGTAACGCGGTTGGGATAGTTTAAATTGTAGGCGGGAGTTTACCTCGCGCAAAAAGCGAAGCGTTTAAATTGTAGGCGGGAGTTTACCTCGCTCAAAAAGCGAAGCGTTTAAATTGTAGGCGGGAGTTTACCTCGCTCAAAAGCGAAAAATTTAAATTGTAGGCGGGAGTTTACCTCGCGCAAAAGCGAAGCTTTTAAATTGTAGGCGTGAGTTTACCTCGCGCAAAAGCGAAGCATTTAAATTGTAGGCGTGAGTTTATCTCGCGCAAAAGCGAAGCATTTAAATTGTAGGCGGGAATTTACATCGCGCTTTGGCATTATAAAAAACACCCGCGAGGTATAAAACCTCACCTACAACAACTCAAACACCACACTCAACAAACCCGTAGGTGCGATTTTACATCGCGCTTTGGCTTTATAAAAACACCCGCGAGGTATAAAACCTCCCTACAACAATTCAAACACCACAATCAACACTACAAAGCCCGCCTAAACTCCTGTAGATACCATCTCTCATTTTAAGCTTCAAGGTCGTATTTAACTTTCTTG
>NZ_WTKS01000023.1:0-47027 GCF_011378625.1 Pseudoalteromonas sp. c7(2019)
ATGATAGTGTAGCATTTGCTATGTGAAAGTAGGACATTACCAGGCTTCAAATTCAGTCGAAGGACTTTAATCTTAATAATTAAAAATAAGAAAATTGAAAAGAATTTTCTTGGTGACAATAGCGTTTTGGACCCACCTGACTCCATGCCGAACTCAGTAGTGAAACGAAACAGCGCCGATGATAGTGTAGCATTTGCTATGTGAAAGNATTTAATTAAGAGAAACCCGTTACAGCAATGTAACGGGTTTTTTGCTGTCTGGGCTTTAATAAATAGCCAAAAGCCCAGACCGATCTCAGTAGTTGTCGCTCCTACATATCATGTGCTCTACGGCATTTGTATTCCTATACATTAAACAAAACAGCTTGAAGGCTAACAATAGTGTAGCATTTGTTATATGCCCCTCTACCGCTGTGCGTAGCACACAGACCTCAAATTGTAGAAAAGTAAAATTCGCAAATTAACATACATATACATCAACACCTATCACGTAGGTCGGGCGAGCGTAGCGACTCCCGACGCTAAAATCATAAAAATCTCCGCTCGACAATGAGTTCGTAGCATTTGCACTACAACTCTTCACCGCAGTGGGCATCATGACATTACCAGGATTTAATTAAGAGAAACCAGATACAGTAATGTGACGTTTTTTTCTATTTAAATTTAGTAAAATCTCACCGTTAAATTCGACAACAAAACTAGGTGCACTTAATAGCGCGTGTTAAAATCCAATTTTTATGAATGACGATATAGAGGTCTAGATTGCCTACAGCTGATTACCAAAAGGTGCTTGATGAAATAGCACATGAAGTACGTCCTTTATTATCACAAGGGAAAGTAGCTGATTATATACCGGCGCTTGCCGAGGTTGATCCGGAACAATTTTCTATCGCTATTTATACAACTGATGGTGAAACTGTATGTGCGGGGGATTGTTCTCAACGCTTCACTATTCAATCAGTTTCTAAAGTTATGACACTTACTATGGCACTACAGCGTTATGGTGATGAACTTTGGCATAGAGTCGGAAAGGAACCCTCAGGCACAGCCTTTAACTCGCTTACACAGCTTGAGTTTGAAAAGGGGATTCCTCGTAACCCATTCATCAACGCAGGCGCAATTGTAACGTGTGATGCATTATACAGCCGCTTATCTGCGCCAATGCATTCTATGCTCGAAACCTTCAGGTTATTAGCTGGTAATAGAGGCATAGTAATTGATAAAAAAGTCGCTAATTCAGAGTATGAGTTCAGACACCGAAATGCTGCGATGGCGCATTTGATGAAATCGTTTGGTAATTTTGAAAACGAAGTAGATGATGTTTTGTGGGCTTACTTTAATTTTTGTTCTATTGAGCTCAACTGTATTGAATTAGCAAAAGCTTATAATTTTTTAGCTAATAAAGGTGTTGATAATCGATCGGGCAATCGTGTTTTAAGTAGTCGTCAGAATAAACAGCTTAATTCGCTTTTATTCACGAGTGGTTTATATGATGCTGCGGGTGATTTTGGTTACAGAGTGGGCATGCCAGGTAAGTCGGGAGTGTCAGGAACTATTTTAGCTGTGTTACCAAATAAGTTTACTGTAGCTGTTTATTCTCCGGGGCTCAATTCATTTGGTAATTCGGTTGCAGGAATTGCAGCGCTGGAACTGCTATCTAAAAAGCTCGATATTTCTATTTTTTAGGAAATAGATAGGGAGCAATAATTGCTCCCACCGTTATTTATTGTTCCCAATAAACTTGTTCTAAACAATCTTCACGTTCAGGTAAACCACGAGATAAACGCGGAGAGTGCTGAACTAATACTTCATAGCTCGCTCGGTTAGCATATTTACTAATTTGCGATAGTGACGAGTAAGTAATAGCTTGTTGCTGATGTTTAGCTGAGTTTGCCACATTAAGCTTATGGTAAACATTCGCTGACAAATCATGTAGTACAGCCGCAAGTGCGCAATCACCTGCACCATTGGTGTTTTTGATTGAATCAGGTCCACCCATAAATGGGGCCGTATGACTATATGCTCTGATAGGTTCATCACACTCATCTTTACGCATAGCTCGTGAGAATTCGTAACGGTTAAAATCAGGTATGGCGCCTGGTAGTAACGGGTATTCGGTTTCACGCTTTAAGCTTTCGTCTACGTAGCCGGCCATAAATAAGCCTTTTTCGCCAGCGGTACAAATAACTAAGTCTACCCAATCAAGTGCTTTATCAGCAGCTAGAAGAGGATCTTCAAAACCTGTAATAGCTAAACCTTCTTCTTCGTTCATAGCAAGAATATCAACATGCTTTTCAACAAAGTTTGCCCACCAAGTAGGGTCTTGTTCAATTAAGAACTTAGTACCGAGTGTAAGCACAACTGGCACACCTGCGTCATTAGCGTATTTTACCGCTTGCATAGTGGCTTCAGTCATTGTTTCGCTACCTTGAGTACGCATAAGATAGGCACTAATCACTAACGCTGATGAATTCTCAATAAGGTCTTTATCGATAGATTCAGGACGTAAGTGATTCATTAGGCCTGCACTTATTGCAAAAGTACGCTCACCGGTTTCATCAATTAATGTAAAACAACGGCCTACAGGCCCATCAACTGGTTGAAGGTAGTTTAAGTCTACACGGCTTGAGGTATTACATAAAAAACGGTAAGCGTAGCTACCTATTTTTATATTTTCGCTCATTACGCCTAATAAAACTGAGCGATCATCTGCAAGTACAGAGTAGTTGTGCATAGTGTTACCAATGGTTCCACCGGCAAACTCAAAATCAACCATATTGTTTAATTTTAAACGATCGTATAAGGCGTTTGTTGTATCGCTATCAATAACTTGCGACATCCCCCTACGTAGTTGAAATTCGTCAAGGAAAGCTTGATCAACTTTTGCCTCTATATCAACAACGATCTGATCGATACCCGTAATATAACTACGTTGTAATCGCTCTGTTGCGTTAAGTTGATTGGTAAGTGGATCTTTGGCTTCCACTGGAAAATAATGTTTATGCCTGCGGCGTCCAGGAAATTTCATTTGCTACCCGTGTTGTGAGCTAAATAAAAAAAGCGTGAGATTATAGCGTAAATCAGCACGAGTGAGCCATTACAAACGGGTAAATATTGTTTTATTTTTGGAATAAAGTAATGAATGGCGCACTTTAGAGTGCTAACTAGGTATAATTACAGCATAAAAGGCTATTTAAGTAGAAATAATGAACGAACCATTTGATGATTCCTACTGGATGGAACAAGCGCTTTTGTATGCAAAGCAAGCAGAGCTGCTTGATGAAATTCCGGTTGGAGCAATTGTAGTCAAAGATAACCAGCTAGTTTCAGTCGGGTATAACCGCTCAATAACGGATAATGACCCATCTGCCCATGCCGAAATGATTGCAGTGCGAGAAGCTGGAAAAGTCCTTAACAATTACCGCTTAATTGATTGCACCCTATACGTAACGTTAGAGCCTTGTTCTATGTGTGCGGGATTGTTAGTGCATAGCAGAATAAAGCGTTTAGTATTTGGAGCAGTCGATGCTAAAACAGGGTCTGCGGGTTCAATTATGAATTTATTACAAGAGCCTAAGTTAAATCATCAAGTTGAGGTGTGTGGTGGTGTTTTGGCACAGCAGTGCGGTGATACTATTTCGAATTTTTTTAAACGTAGAAGAGCGCAAATTAAAGCAGCTAAGAAAGCTGCTCGTGATGAACAAATAAATAAGCCTAACTAAAGCTAACTAGCGATTGGCTCTATTTCTGATTCAGCCATTTGCTGCATAGCAAACATTCGGCGACGCCAGATGATTTTTTTGTGTAGTTTTCGCAACATAACACGACGACGTGTGGCCGTTGAATAAATGACATTGCGTTTTAATCTTTGTGTGCGTCTACGTTTTAGCATGTTTTCTCCTAATGCAAGAGTGAGAAAGGCACGGGTATATCTTATAAAATAATGATATACAATTAACACACATTAGTGATCATTTGGTGACAAGTAAACAGATATTTAATTTACTTAAATTTTGCTTACTGACATACTCAATAAACGGGTACTTATATTAATCTTAGCCATTGTTTTCACTCGACTGTTCGGGTTCGATTATAGGTTGTTGTTTTTCTGTTTGAGCTTCATCTGCCTTACTTTTTACTTCACTTTTTTCGTTTAGTTTTAGCTCAGTATCAGTGCTCAACTCTGTAATTGGTTCTGGCTCAGGCTCTGCAGCAATAGCATCATTTTCATCTAGCCAAACAAGTGCATCGTAATAGCGACGAATATTATCGACATATTTAACAGCTACATCGCCTCGGGCATAACCGTAGCGAGTTTTACGGTAATAGCGCTTTTTAATTAATAGCGGTAGGCGTTTTTTTACATCAGCCCATTTGTCAGGACTTGCGCCTTGCTGTTCGGTAATTATACGTGCGTCGTTAACGTGCCCCCAACCTACATTGTATCCGGCCAAAGCAAGCCATGTGCGGTCGGGTTGCGGGATACGGTCAGGAATACGTTTAATAAGCTTGCTTAAGTATTTAGCGCCACCACGAATGTTTTGCTCTGGTTCTAACCGGTTAGTAACACCTACTTGTTTGGCTGTACTGCGAGTTAGCATCATGATGCCGCGCACACCTGTTGGTGATTTAGCGCGAGGATTCCACATAGATTCTTGATAGCTTAGTGCCGCTAATAACCGCCAGTCAAGGCTACCTGCATATTGTTCAAACCATGGCTGGTATGTTGGTAAGGTTTCTTTAATTGCTTCGATATAAGCAAGGGTATTTACATAGTTAAATTGGCGTACGTGACCAAAGTATTTTTCTTCAAGTACATAGAGCTGGTTACTTTGCTTAACGTCACCAAAAAATGGCACCAACAACGCATATAAAGAGTCGTCTTTAGATTTATTAAGTATCCATGCAATCGGGTCGTTATGGCTAACTGAAAAACCAATGCTTAAATTTGGGTGATAACGGCGAAACAGCGATAGCGTATGCGTATCAGCGAGTGTGTAATCTATCTCGCCATCAATAACTGCTTGAAGTAGTTCTTCTTCATCAAACTCTTCGCTTTCTATCCAAGTGAGATCTGGATTGTTCTTCTTCATTTTTTGTAGAGTAAGCGAGTGGCTACTTTTAGCTATAACCGTAAAGTTGCCATCTAAATCGTCAAACTCTCGAGGACGAACGCGCCCTTGTTTATAAACTAACTTTTGGCTGATTGTTCTGTAAGTTGGTCCGTAACGGTATTGCTCTGCACGGGTTTTATTATAGGTAAGTCCTGACGCTATTAAGTCTAAATCACCGCTTTCAAGGCGTTCAAACATGTCAGATAAGTTAAAGAAAGGGACTATTTCAAGCTCTACACCTAAATATTCAGCGAAGGCTTGAGATAACTCATATTCAAAGCCTTGCTCACCTTGAACGGCTTGATAATAATTACTAGCACTGGCAAGGGTACCCACACGTATTTTATTGTGTTCTTTTATTTGGGCGAGTTGAGTTGGCTGCTCTTGCATATCGCATGCACATAACAGCATAACTAAAGTAATGATTATTATTAGTTTTTCTTTCAACATTGAGTGCCCCTTAAGCTCGCCAGCCACTGTTATAGCAAAACTAAGCTATCGCGTCACTTTACGTTTTATTTTATTAACCAAAAGAGGCTATAAATAAAGCTAAAAAGTTAATTTTATGAAAAGCGTAATTTTGAGTTAAATCTGAATGCTAATTGGACTATAATGCGTGCCTAAAATATCGTTCAATCCCTAACCCCGGATGAAATTACCTATGTTGATCCTACGTGGTGCACCAGCACTGTCAGAGTTCAGAGTTAATAAAATTTTAGCGCGTTGCCAACAATCGCAACTTCCAGTCACTAACGTATACGCCGAGTATGCTCACTTTGCCGATTTAACATCGCCGTTGAGTAGCTCCGAGCAAACCAAGCTTGAAAAACTATTAACTTACGGTCCAAATATTGCTGAGCATACCCCAGCTGGCAAACTTGTACTTGTTACACCTCGCCCAGGTACCATTTCACCTTGGGCATCTAAAGCAACCGATATTGCCCATAACTGTGGTTTAAAACAGGTTCACCGTGTTGAACGCGGTATTGCTTATTATGTTGAAGGTGACTTAAACGCAGAACAACTTGCACAAGTAATTGCGTTATTGCACGACCGTATGACCGAAGCCACGCATAGTGAGCTTGAAGATGCTGCACAACTGTTTCGCAGTGATGCACCGCGCCAAATGTCGTCTGTTGATATTTTAGGCGGCGGACGCGAAGCATTAGCAATAGCTAATGTTGAGCAAGGTTTTGCCCTTGCTGATGACGAAATAGATTACTTGGTAGAAAACTTTATAAAGTTAGGACGTAACCCTAACGACATCGAATTGTTTATGTTTGCACAAGCAAACTCAGAGCATTGTCGCCATAAAATATTTAATGCTGACTGGACAATTGATGGAAAAGAGCAGCCAAAATCGCTGTTTAAAATGATTAAAAATACGTTTGAGTTAAATCCTGAAAATGTATTGTCGGCGTATAAAGATAACGCGGCAGTAATGAAAGGCTCAAAAGCGGGTCGCTTCTTCCCAAATGCGCAAGGTGAATATGCGTATCATCAAGAAGACATTGAAATACTAATGAAAGTTGAAACTCATAACCACCCAACAGCTATTGCGCCATTCTCTGGTGCGGCTACAGGTTCTGGTGGTGAGATTCGCGATGAAGGCGCAACTGGTCGTGGCTCTAAGCCAAAAGCAGGTTTAGTTGGCTTTACTGTATCAAACTTACGTATTCCAGGTTACGAGCAACCATGGGAAAGCGATTTTGGTAAGCCGAGTCGTATTGTTAACGCGCTTGATATAATGACAGAGGGTCCACTAGGTGGCGCTGCATTTAATAATGAGTTTGGTCGTCCTAACTTATTAGGCTACTTCCGTACTTACGAAGAAAAAGTAACAAGCCATAATGGCGAAGAAGTACGTGGTTACCATAAACCAATTATGCTTGCCGGTGGTTTAGGTAATATTCGCTCTGATCATGTTCAAAAGGGCGATATTCCTGTTGGCGCTAAATTAATTGCGTTAGGTGGACCTGCAATGAACATTGGTTTAGGCGGTGGTGCTGCATCAAGCATGGCTTCAGGTCAATCAAACGAAGATTTAGATTTTGCTTCAGTACAACGCGAAAACCCAGAAATGGAACGTCGTTGCCAAGAAGTTATCGATAAATGTTGGCAGCTAGGTGATGAAAACCCAATTGCATTCATCCACGATGTAGGTGCTGGCGGTTTATCAAATGCGTTTCCTGAGCTTGTTAATGATGGCGGACGTGGTGGTAAGTTCCAATTACGTAGCATTCCTAACGATGAGCCAGGCATGGCACCACACGAAATTTGGTGTAATGAATCACAAGAACGTTATGTACTCGCTGTTGGCGTAGAGGACTTTGATCGCTTTGAAGCAATTTGTAAGCGTGAACGTGCCCAGTACGCTGTTATTGGTGAAGCAACAGCTGAACCTCACTTAACAGTGTCAGACAGCCATTTTGAAAATAACCCTGTTGATTTACCGCTGGACGTATTATTAGGTAAAGCACCTAAAATGCACCGCGATGTAACGTCAAAGCAAGTTGTTGGTAAAGCGCTTGATACTACATTAATAAATGCAGCAGATGCAGCGCAGCGCTTAATGCGTTTACCAGCCATTGCAGAAAAAACATTCCTAATAACAATCGGCGATCGCTCAGTTACGGGTTTAGTAGCGCGCGATCAAATGGTCGGTCCTTGGCAAGTACCTGTTGCTAACTGTGCAGTAACTGCGGCAACGTATGATACTTACCACGGTGAAGCTATGTCACTTGGTGAGCGTACTCCTGCAGCATTACTTAATTACGGTGCATCTGCTCGTTTAGCGGTAGCTGAGTCGTTAACTAATATTGCCTGTGCAAACATCGGTAGCCTTGAAAACATTAAGTTATCGGCAAACTGGATGGCAGCAGCGGGTCACCCAGGTGAAGATGCTGGTTTATATGAAGCTGTTAAAGCTGTAGGGGAAGAGCTTTGTCCTGCGCTTGGTTTAACGATTCCAGTGGGGAAAGATTCTATGTCAATGAAAACGACATGGAAAGATGAAGGTGACTCACAAGAGAAGTCAGTAACATCGCCGCTTTCACTGGTTATAACTGCGTTTGGTCGTGTTGACGACGTACGTAAAACAGTAACGCCACAACTGCGCACAGATAAAGGCGACACATCGCTTATATTAGTTGATTTAGGTGCGGGTAAAAACCGCATGGGCGCATCAAGCCTTGCGCAAGTTTATAAGCAATTGGGTGATGTAACACCTGATGTTGATAGCCCAGAGTTATTAAAAGGCTTTTATAACGCAATGCAAGCGCTTGTGGCTGATAGTAAGTTACTTGCTTATCATGACCGCTCAGACGGTGGTTTATTTACCACAGTAGCTGAAATGGCGTTTACGGGTCATACCGGTGTAACGATTGATTTAGCTGGTTTAACAGGCTCTGACATTGAAGCGCTTTATAACGAAGAGCTAGGTGCCGTAATCCAAGTAGCAAATGCTGATTTAGATGCAGTAAATGCGGTGTTTGAACAACATGGTATAGCAGCAATTAGCCACAACATTGGCACGCTTAACAGTGATGATACGATTATATTTAACCGTGGCGAAAATACGGTACTTAATCATACGCGTACTGATCTTCGTACTATTTGGGCTGAAACAACGTATCAAATGCAAGCACGCCGTGATAACCCTGAATGTGCTAAGCAAGAGTTTGATGCAAAATTTGATGCAAAAGATCCAGGCTTAAACGTAAAACTTAACTTTGATTTAAACGAAGATATAGCTGCACCATACATTGCAACCGGTGCTAAACCGCAAATGGCTATTTTACGTGAGCAGGGTGTTAACTCTCATTTAGAAATGGCGGCAGCGTTTAATCGCGCAGGTTTTGCAGCCGTTGATGTACACATGAGCGACATTTTAGAAGGTCGTTTAACACTAGAACAATTTAAAGGTTTAGTGGCCTGTGGTGGTTTCTCATACGGTGACGTACTTGGTGCGGGTGAAGGTTGGGCTAAGTCTATTTTGTTTAACGACATGGCACGCGATCAGTTCCAGAACTTCTTCCACCGTGAAGATACCTTTAGTTTAGGTGTATGTAACGGTTGCCAAATGTTATCAACGTTAAAAGAGTTGATCCCTGGCACAGAACATTGGCCGCGCTTTGTAACTAATAAATCAGAGCGTTTTGAAGCACGCTTTAGTTTAGTAGAAATACAAGAAAATCCATCAGTGTTCTTTAACGGAATGGCTGGCTCGCGTATGCCTATAGCGGTTTCTCATGGTGAAGGTCATGCTGAGTTTGCAAACGATGCAGCCACTAAAGCGGCGCTTAATAGCGGCACTGTAGCGGTTAAGTTTGTAGATAACTACGGTAACCCTACAACGCAGTACCCAGCTAACCCTAATGGATCTCCAGAAGGTATTACAGGTATTACGTCAACTGATGGTCGCGCCACTGTAATGATGCCGCATCCAGAACGTGTATTCAGAAGCGTTGCCAACTCTTGGCATCCTGATGAGTGGGTCGAGGATAGCCCGTGGATGCGTATGTTCCGTAACGCACGTAAAAACGTAGGTTAATTACATTTGCGTTTATACAAGTTAGATTCATAATCTTACTGTAAAATAAAAAAGGCTGCATTGTGCAGCCTTTTTTGATTAGTATAGTTTTAGCTAAAAGCACAAAGCATTTAAGGATAGTATGTTTAAGCGAGTTGGTTTAATTGTTGGCGTTGTATTGCTAAGTACCTTGCTGCTTGGTTATGTATTTCGCTTGCCGCTATTGCAGTGGGTTATAGCGCCTGAGCTCAAAAAAGCAGGCATTACGTTAAGTTGTCTCGATTTTTCAATTACGTCTGAACTAAATATTCATGCTGATAAAGTGTGTGTAAATTATCAAAATCAACAGTTACAACTGACGGATATTGCTGCAAATACAAAGCGTGTAGATATTAAAAATGCAGTGCTAACGGTTAATTCACTCCCTAAAAGTGATAATGCTAATCAACTTGCTAAAAATCTCGATTTAGCGCTTCCCTTAAATCGCCCATTAATCAGCATTAAACAGTTTGTAGTAAAAAGTGACGAGCTCAATAAGCCACTTAAAATAAGTATATTAGAACCCACACTAAATAAATTTAATGTCACGGGTGATATAAACGCGAGTGCAACTTTGACTGCTAATAAAGTAAGTGGTCAGTTTACGATTAATGACACTCTTTTAAAGCAAGTTATAAACACTAAAAATACATTAATTGCAGATGCTAATTTTAATACTCAGCAAGCGTTTAGCTTTGATGGTATAGAACTTGAATTAAATGGCGATATTAGCTCCCAGTTTGCTCACACGTATGAATTTTCTCATACAAATCAGCAGTGCCAGATTAACGTATTAACCACGGGCAAGTTGGCGACTCGTTTTAATTTAAATAGCCAAGTGTTAATGTTTAATACCGATTTGCTTAATAACAAAATTAATCTAACACCAAGCTGTACTGAGTTAATTCCACCGAGTGAATATGCAGGCTTTATTAGCAAACAAGTTCCTTTAAATTGGCAACTTAAACTCCCTCAATCAATTCGCTTAGAGGGTAGTGAGCTCAGTGTACCTGTAATTAATTTGATGAGTGAAGGCGATAAGCTATTCGATTTTTTAATAACAGATACAACACTAAATATTACATCTCCATTTGAGTACTTACAGACAACTTTATCAGCTCAAATAAATACACCCGATATAAATAATATTAACGTTAATGCTCAGTTATCTGGCGCTGTAATTAAAGGCGATTACGCCGTTATGCTTGAAAGCTTGCCTGAGTTTGTTCCTGCAACAGCGAATGGGCTTAGCCTTAGTGGTCACTTTAATATAAGTGAGTTTATAGACTCAAAACCAATTGGGCTTATAAATGCTAAATTAACGCTTAATAGTGTAGATGCGTTTGATATAAGTGCAGTGCAATACCAAGGTGATTTAACAGCAAAAATGGATAAACAGTTAAACGCAGAGGTAGCGTTAACTCAGCGATTAAAAAGCGCAGAATATAAAGAATTTAAAGTCACAGATATAAGTAACACATTAACAGCAAATACTAATTTAGGCGTAGGTGAGTTATTTGCTAATCTAACAGCAAAAACGAATATAAAGGCTGTTAATAGCCCCGACATAAAACTTAATAATATAAAAGTAGAGTCTACAGGCTTGCAAAGTCGTGCACTAAAATCCACGCATCACGCATTTATAAACGATGTTGAGTTAGTTATAAATCATCATATGTCGTCGCAAGCTCATCCATTTGAAGTCATTATTCCTGAACAAAGTGTGCTGCCATTAAATGCATTTATTAGGCAATTTGAGCCACTTGCACAGCTAACTAAGGGCGAATTTAATGGCAATATTAGTGGCGATGTAAACTTACAAAGTGCATCGTTCAATATGGGAATTAGTAATACAAGTGCACTGTATAACGATTACCTTGCGAGTGATTTAAATAGCGTGTTTAGTGGAGAATATAATTCAGGTAAGCTTAATGTAAAACCAACTACCTTTAATTTAAATGAGTTTAGAGCGGGTGCCGTAGTTAAAGCGATTAAAGGGCAATGGCAAGTGAGTAGCAATACCGCGCTTATAAATGATGTAAAAGGAAGTGTGTTTGGTGGCGAATTTTCGTTAGATACCTACACAATAGGGAAGCCAAACCAAGTTGCCAATGTTAAGTTTGAAAACATTGATGCAAGTAAACTTGTTACACTCGACGATAAGTCGGGCATTGTATTAACGGGGCGCTTGGCGGGGTCTTTACCTGTCCATTTTGATAGTGGAAAAATTGAAATAATTGACGGTAGCTTATTTAGCCAAGGAACAGGTAATTTAAAAATTACCAATAATGCCGCGTTTGATTCAGTAATGCAGCAACAGCAAGAATTGCAACCTGTATTAGGACTATTAACTAATTTAGATATTCAAAAACTTAATAGCAGTGTGGCATTAAAAAACGATGGCTGGTTAAAGCTTGGGGTTAATTTACAAGGCTATAATAAACAAGAGCAGCAGCAAGTTAACTTTAATTATAACCACGAAGAAAACGTATTTACACTTTTACGCGCACTGCGTTTAAGTGACGAAATTACACAGAAAGTTGAGCAACAATACTCACAAAAAGGAAACTAATAATGAGACAGTCGTTTTTGATAAAAGTACTGCTCGCGCTAGGTGCTATTAGTGCACTAAGTGCCTGTACGCACCGAGTTGAGGTGTCTGCTAAAGAGCCCATTACTATTAATTTAAATGTGAAGGTCGATCACGAAATTCGCGTAAAAGTAGATAAAGAACTCGACAGTTTGTTTAGTGACGACAGTGAGTTATTTTAAGGAGCTAAAAAATGAATACGAAGAAAAAATTAAATATTATTACGTTAGTTAGTGCAGTATGTATGTCGTTCTCTGCGTGGGCTATTAGCCTTGATGACGCTAAAAACCAAGGTTTTGTAGGTGAAGATAGCTCTGGTTATTTAGGGCTTGTTGTACAAAACGCAGAAGCAAAAGCAGTTGTTGATGACATAAATGCAAAGCGTAAAGCGCAGTACTTAAAGCTGGCTAAAAAGAATAACTTGTCACTTTCACAAGTAGAAGCACTTGCTGCCGCTAAAACAATTGAAAAAACCCAAAGTGGTCATTACGTTGAAGTAAATGGTAACTGGGTCAAAAAATAAGCGTTAGTTATTGCTTTATTTTGCACAAAATTTTGCACAAAGTTTTACACAAACCAAAATAAAACCGAGCGTTTAAGCGCTCGGTTTTTTACAGCCTTCAAGTAACTGCTGCCAAAAATCAATACCCTTACGCCTTGCTAAGTTTATATTATGCTCTGGAATAGATTCAGGTTCGTTATAACTATCAAGTGCTTCGCTCATACTTGCTTCGCGAATTAAATGCAGAGTAGGAAAGGGTGCTCTATTTGTGTAGTTTGCGGCATCGGTCTCATCACTGTCGGCAAATACATAGTCTGGGTGAAAGTTAGCAATTTGATACTTACCTTCAAAGCCTTGCGCGACTAAAAGCGCATTAGCTAAATCGACCAAGTCTAAAAAGCATTCAAAGTCACTAAAGCCGTTGTCAAACATGATAAGGGTTGTTTCGCGTTCTGGTTCGCGGTCAAGCTCAACACATTGCTCAAGCATATCCATTACAGCATCATCCATACTTGCTGCTGGACTTACGATGTAATGAATACAGTTATTTTCTACTTCTTTGCGAGCAAACGGGCAAAAGTTATATTTAACGATAACAGATGACACCCATTCGCGGGTTTGGCTTATAGCTATGTTGGTCACAGTTTTGGCTCTAAATATTGGTTAATAATGGTAAGTGTTTTTTGTATTGCACCTTGGTTTTTAGCAACGCATTGCGCAGCTTTAATTCCTAAGGTTTGGCACGCTTTTGTGTTTTGGCTAAACGTTATAAGCTGCTTTGCTAGTTCGTCATTGCTATCAACCACTACAGTGCCTTTAAGTTTTATTAGCTCGGGATAAACATGATCAAAATTGTATGTGTGTGGACCTGTTATTACACCTACCGAAAACGCAGCTGATTCCAGTGGGTTATGCCCACCTCTACGTATTAAGCTGCCACCAATAAAGCTCACATTTGCAGCGCCATATAAACACTGTAATTCACCAAGCGTATCAGCAAGGAGTACTTGTTCATTGTTGTAGTTATTTTGGCTACGACGGCTAAAACTAAATGGGCTTTGTGTTAAAAGCTCAGCTACTTTATCAAATTGCTCTGGATGGCGCGGGGCAATTATAAGTAATGCATTAGGTTGCTTTTTTAGTAACTGTTGGTGAGCTGCCAATACTAATTCATGTTCTACAGGATGTGTTGAGCCTGCTGCCCATACAAAGCGTTCATCGTTATTGTCTTCATTACTGTTATAAAGCTGTTTAAGGTTGAGTACTTTGGCTAATTGCTCGTCACTTGGTGTTATATCAAATTTTATAGAGCCTGTTACATGGCTTTTTGAAGTTTCGAGACCAAGCTCTATAAAACGCTCCGCATCAGCCTTGTTATGACTCGCAAGAACTGTAATTGAGCGCATAATAATGTTCGTTAATTTAGCGACCTTTTGATAGCCTTGCTGCGACTTTTCAGAGAGTCTTGCATTGATGACAAGTACCGGTATATTTTTTTTGTGACTTATCGCCATTAAATTAGGCCATAGCTCTGTTTCTAAAATACATAATACTTGTGGCTTTATACGCTTTAAAAATCGGGCTGTCGCAAACGGAAAATCGATTGGTAAGTAGCTACACGCCACAGTATTTTTAAACTGGTTAAGTATTTGCTCTCTGCCTGTTGGAGTATTACAGGTTATAAGTATATTTAAATTTGGATGCGCTTTTTGAAGAGCTTTAATAAGCGGCGTTGCGGCTAGTACCTCACCAACAGAAGCACAATGAAAAACTAAAGGTTTGGTTTTAGTCGTAAATAAAGACTTACTGACAAACCCAAAGCGCTCTTTAAAGTGTGCACGATAACCTTGGTTTTTTTTACCTCGTAAAATATAGAGATAAAATACAATCAGTGGGCTAATAAAAATTAATGCTAGAGAGTAAAAAATGCGTGCCATACTGATCTTTCTTAAAGGGAAGTGGCGTTAGTTTACCGTGAAATAGCCGTTTTCTAAACATACTCGCAATAAAATATGGTCTGGGTTCAGTTATAACCCGATAAAATGCACACAATTAAATAAAATTATGGAATAATGGATTTAATTTTTCCCTGCTATTTCAGTTCCTAGAGGAATTTTTCATGTCAATTATCGATTCAGTGGCAACTAGCTACGTTGAAACATTAAACCGTCATCAAGCATTATTTGAAACGATGGAAGCTTATCATCAAGAATCTATGCAACTGTTAGAAGCATGCCACAGTGCATTACAAGCTGGTGGCAAGATTGTTTGGTTTGGTAACGGCGGTAGTGCAGCCGATGCGCAGCATTTAGCAGCAGAATTTGTAGTGCGTTATAAATTAGAACGTGGTCCGCTTGCCTCTATGGCATTGACTACAGATACATCAATTTTAACAGCACACAGCAACGATTATCACTTTGATACGGTGTTTGAACGCCAAGTTCAAGCGCTATGTAAGCCAGAAGATTTAGTTATTGGTTTAACCACATCAGGTACTAGTAATAATATTAATTTAGCATTAGAAGCTGCAAATAAACTAGGCGCTTTTACAGTGGCATTAACTGGACGTGATGGCGGTAAAGTAAAAGATATTGCCAAGTTACCTATCATTATAAAAAATGACGAAACAGCACGTATTCAAGAAGCTCACATGTTTATAGGTCACTGGTTATGTGAAGCCATGGATATGGTTGTTGCGGAGCAGCAGTAATGGATTTATCGTTATTAAAAAACTTATCAGCGGCACGAATATTAGTTGTTGGCGACGTAATGCTAGACCGTTATTGGTATGGTGATACAGGTCGAATTTCGCCTGAAGCGCCAGTACCTGTTGTTAAAGTAAGTAAATTTGAAGACAAAGCGGGCGGCGCAGCTAACGTTGCAAAAAATATAGCGCGGTTAGATGCAAAAGTTGGCTTACTGGGCTTAATTGGTGAAGATGAAAGCGGGCAGATTTTAGAGACTATTCTAAAAGGTGAAAAAATAAGTTCACAATTAGTCAGTGTATGTGATTTACCGACTATTTCAAAAATGCGTGTTATTAGCCGCCACCAACAACTCGTTCGTCTTGATTTAGAAGAAACATTTACCGAGCAACACAGCCAACTTTTATTAAACCGTTTAGAGCTTGTACTTGATGAATACGATTTTATAGTGTTCTCTGATTACAGCAAAGGATCTTTAAGCTTAATTAAAGAGATGGTAAGCCTTGCTAAGGGCGCCGGAAAAACGGTTTTAATCGACCCTAAATCGCCAGATTTACATTTATATGAAGGTGCTGATTACATTACGCCTAATTTACATGAGTTTAAGTTAGCGGGTGGTCAAACCGATTCAGAAGAAGCTTTAGCTGCAAGTGCACGTGATTTAATTAGCAAAAATGGCATTAAAGCCATGTTGCTTACGCGTTCTGAGCAAGGTATGTCGTTAATTAATGCAGATGAAAAATTTGATTTTGCAGCACAAGAACTTGAAGTAAGTGATGTGACTGGGGCTGGTGATACGGTTATAGCTACATTAGCCGTTATGCTTGGTGCGGGCATGGAACCTAAAGATGCTGTCGAAATTGCTAACTTAGCGGCAGGTATAGCGGTTAGTAAATTTGGTGCAGCTACAGTTTCGCCAGAAGAGTTAAGTCGTAAGCTTGGTCAGTATTTACATACTACTGGTGAGCATTACCAAACACCATTTGATGATGTCCTTCAACATATTGAGTTTGCAAGACAAAATGGCGAAACCATTGTATTTACTAATGGCTGCTTTGATATTTTACATGCTGGGCATGTGCGTTATTTAGCACAAGCTAAAGCCCGAGGCGATAGACTCGTTGTTGGATTAAATAATGATGAATCTATTACGCGCTTAAAGGGGGCAGATCGTCCTATTAACCCGCTAGATGAGCGTGCAATGGTACTTAGCGCACTTTCATCAGTTGATTGGGTTATTCCGTTTGGTAGTCTAGATGAAAACGATACTCCCGCTAAATTAATCGAGCAGATAAGCCCTGATATTTTAGTTAAGGGTGGCGACTACACCGTAGAGCAAATAGCGGGTGCTGAGCATGTACTTCGCCATGGCGGAAAAGTTGAAGTGCTTGAATTTTTAGATGGATGCTCAACATCAAAAGTAATTAGTAAAATTAAACAGTAATTACTGATTTAGTTTGCTAAAAAATACAAAAAAGGGATGAAAACGCTGTTTTCATCCCTTTCTTACTTTTAATACGTTACTTTATTAAAAGTAACGTATTAAAAGTTATATTCGTACTTAGCAAACGCAGAAGTATCGTTTTCAGCACCGTCGTTGTTAGACGCAAAAGCACCTAAAGTGACGCGTCCTCCCATAGAAAGCATTCTGTAACGAAGTTCTAATTGCTTACTGTTGTAGGCTGTTTTAGTTATGCTGTTACCTAAATCTGGATTGCTAGGGTACCAATCGCTATTGTCACTATTGTAATCAACACTGCGTAATTTCAACTGCCAATCATCACCATTAGAAAGCTGACCAAGTAGTGTTAGGACAACTGATTGCGCATCATTATCATACGTCGAACCAATAGTGCGTCCATGGTAGCGATAGCCAGACTTATAAGTATCATGCTCATAGTAACAATTTTCAACTATTGATTCAGCTTGGCATGAAACACCAGTATCTATATATTCAACATTTACTAATATGTTTTGAGCATAAATGCGCTGTGTTGTTTGAATACCAAAAAGATATGCTCTGTCGGAAGGCTTAAATTGAGAGCTAGCATCTTCACCTATAGTACTGGCATAAACCGCATATGGTTGATCAAATAAGGTATCTGACCAACGAATATCAATACCAGCCAATTGATTACCTATTTTCGACTCTAACTGGCTATCACAGCTGTCATTACCATCTGTGCAAGTTGTTTGGCCAGTTATGACATCAATAAAATCACCCGCAGAGCCCGGTTGTCCGTCACCTGCCCATTGTGCAGACCAGCTAAGTGCAATTTCTAACTGTTGAATAGGGCGAAAATTAACACGAGTACTCCACAGTAAAGCATCAGGTATAACACGCGTAGACTCAAGCTTTGCCATTTGTGCTGTAAAGCTCCATTGACCAATCCAGCTCAGCCATGGCGTCTCAAAAGCAGTACTTTTTTCTCGAGTAACACTTAGTGCAGGTAAAGGTTTCGCATTACCTGACATAATTAAGCTGTTATCAACACCAGGTCCCCAAAATTGTTCAACAGCACCGGCTCTAAAAATCCAGTTACCTAAACGGTAAGCTAAGTAACTATTATCAAGTGAGGTATCGTTACAATCGGTTAAAGCTTGCTCATCGGTAACTATATCGTCAGTCGTTTTTCCATCAACTAAACATTTTTTACCGTCTTTTCTATAGTTTATAGCTACTTTAGCTGCAAAGTTATCGCCTAAATAAGCGTAAGCTGCTGAAAGCTCTGTTTCTTGAGTATTTGTTGCACCAAAGCTTGTTGCTATGATTGGATCTGTGGCTGCAAAAGCTGATAATTGAAGACTATGTGAGCTACTATTTTCCGATTTATATCGATGTTTAACGCGAAGTAAAGCATCTTGTAAGCTTGGAGATAATTGCTCCAGCGGCATGCTTTCCACATCGCTTATAAAACTTTTCCACATAAGCGGATAGGTAGTTACAGGAGCTAAAATAACACCGGCATCAGCTAATTGTTGAATATCAGCTCTTAGACCATAATCATCGGGTTTTACCCATGGCTCAGCATTAACTGATGCGCTCATAGCGCAAAAAAGAGTAGAAAGTAGAAAAATTCTGTTTCGCAAAGTTCAGATCCTTGTGATTAAGATTGCGGCTAAGTTTATCAATCTAAGTCTGCTATTGCAGTAAATAATCAAATTTATAGAGTTAATTTAATATATTAAAATGCAACCTGTCTATCGTAATAAGTATCTGATTGATATACTGGAGCTCAAATAGGACATTGAGAATGCAATGAGCAACAAACGACTTTTATTTATTCCAGTATCATCACCAGAAGGCATTGGTGAATATATGCGCTCGTTGTTGTTGGCTCAAAGTTTAAAGGCAGAACTTGCAGATTCTCTCGATATTCACTTTATATTAAATAAGCATACAAGCTACGCAAGAGATTGTCCTTTTGAAGCCACACTACTCGAACACTCAGCGACTAAAGAGCTTGATTTTGTTTGCGACTTTATAGAGCAATTTAAACCTGATGTCGTTGTTTTTGATTGTGCAGGACGTGCAGGGCATATGAAGGCGGCTAAAAAGGTAGGCGCTAAAGTTATATTCATTTCTCAGCATGCAAAAAAACGTGCTAAAGGCTTAAAACTTAACAGAATTAATTTAATTGATACACATTGGGTTGTACAGCCTGATTATTGTATTGAGCCACTTACATGGGCTGAAAGTACGAAGTTAGACATGTTTCCCTTGGCACATCCTCGAAATGTAGGTCCTTTTGTTACATTTGCCTCTTGCGCGCAAAAACGTGATGTTTTAAATCGCTATAACTTAGTATCGGAAGGCTATTTTATTGTAAATGCTGGCTCAGGCGGACATGTATTAAATAACCTTAATTGCGCTGATGTTTACTTTAAAGCCGCGCTTAAAATTACTAAGCACACTGGTTTAAAAGCAGTTGTTGTGTTTGGTCCCAATTATAAGAAAGCCATTCCTGAGAGTGATGAGGTTACTTGTTTAGCAAGTCTGCAAAGTACTGATTTTTTGGCATTAATGAGCCAAGCTAAAATCGCATTACTTAGCGGTGGAGATACTTTACTGCAAGCAATTGCAGTTCAAACCCCCGTTGTGGCATGTGCTATCTCAAAAGATCAAAATACACGTTTGGATCATTGTGTTAATGCAGGTGTTGTCATAAAAGCAAATCTTGATATTGATGAAATCACTACGAAAATAGCTCAGGTTATTAGCGAGCCTTTCTATAATGAATTCGTTGCTAAATATAGTCAACTTGATAATACACATAGCTTCGATGTGATCACTAATGGCATAAAAAATATGCTTATAGGGGATCGCTAATGAATATAGTGATTGTAATTGATTCCCTAGTGGGTGGTGGTGCTGAAAAAGTAATGCTTACCCTTGCTGAGGAAATGGCCAAGTTACAGCACAGAATCACTATTTTGTCTCTTGCTAACTCCATTGAATATAATATCCCTGAAGTACTTAACGTGGAGAGTTTATTCGCACATAGGGCATCAAAAGTAGATCGATTTTGGCAGCGTAAAAATAGCATTTTAACACTACAAACTTGGTTTGAAAAAAAACAAAGCGAGCTGGGCAATATTGATTTAGTGCTTTCTAATCTTGATAGAAGTAATAACTTGCTCGCGCGTAGTAATATCAAAAATGTTCATTTTGTTATTCACAACTCAGTTAATGCAGAACTTGCACGTCAAAAAAAGTTAGGTCCATTTTCATACTTATATCTTAAAAAAAGTAAGCAAAATTTAAATGGTAAATCACTTATTTGCGTATCAAAGGGTGTTGAAAAAGAAATAATACAAGGGGATTTAATTAACCCAAGTGCAATTGCGACTATTTACAACCCGTTCGATTTTGAAAAAATAAGACAGCAAGCAAATGAGCAAAATAACAATATCCCAAATGAGCCCTACTTAATTCATGTAGGAAGACTCGCCAAACAAAAACGCCACGATATATTATTTGCAGCATTTGCAAAGCTTGATAAAAAATACAAGTTAGTACTTTTATGTAATAAACCGGCTAAAGCGCTAAAGCTTGCACAGGAATACGGCATAGAAAAACAGTTAGTAGTGCCAGGATTTCAACAAAACCCGTACAACTGGATTAAGCATGCCAAAGCTTTAGTGTTGAGTTCTGATTTTGAAGGACTTCCAACGGTATTAATTGAGGCTTTAGCGGTGGGTACTCCGGTAGTTAGTACTAATTGTACATTTGGACCAAGCGAGATATTAACAGGCGAGCTAAGTAAATATTTAGTACCCGTTCAGCAAAGTGAGGCATTAGCCAATGCCGTTAAGCAGGTGCTAGCAGATAAGCCAAATGTAGAAAACGCAGATATTCTAAAACAAGTACAGGCAGAGCAGGTTGCTCTGCAGTATTTAGCATTGGCTAACTAAGTTAACTTATATTAGGTTAACTTAGTTAGCGAGTGCTTTGAGGTAGTTGCTATGCAGAGTTTGCCAGTCAGTCGCTTGCCAATTAAATGACTCGTTTCGACCTTGTTCTTTTAAAAATGAGCGCTCAAGTCGTTCCATATTACTTTGTTGCCACTGCACATTAGGCATTTTTATTTCACCTCTATCAAAGTCGATAATGTACACATCACCAGTATCATCAAACAAAATGTTATTAATGTTTAAATCGGCGTGATACACACCTTTTGAATGAAATAGCGCGATTGTTTTAGCTATGCGCTCCAACTCATCTTCGGTCAATGGGCGTTCAATTAATACATCGAGTACACTTTTAGCGCCTTTAACAGCCTCGGTAATAATATCACCACGATAAATTAATCCGCTGCGGGTTACTTTAGCTGCAATAGGGGTTGGTACGTTTAAACCAAGCTCTATAAGTTTACTCATTAAGCTAAACTCTTTATACACACGGGTTTGTTCAAGCCCTGGATATAAATATTGATCGCTTAGCAATTTACCTACTAAGCCACCGCGCCAATAATGCCTAAGTACGGCTGTTAATTCGTCTTGCTTAAAAAACCACGCAGTTGCTCGACCTTTTTTAGCGCCCACAATTTTATTTTGTTGTTGCCAATAATTTGCATCAAACCAATCGAGGGTAATTTGGCTCGTGTATTTAGGGTGGCTTAATACAGTGTGATTGCCTTGCACGTGTTGTTTAAACATAGCTCTGCGTAATTGCTAAATAATGTGCCTATATTAGCGCGTTTTAAAGCTGAGGATAAGTGCTTGCAATAGCGTGATTATAATTTAAGATCGGCTTTTGTATTTAATACCTAAGGGAATGTGTGACTCAAGCTCCTAACTATTCATCTATTTGTATATTAAGACTCTCAGCCATTGGTGACGTATGTCATGGTGTGAGTGCTGTACAAGCCATTCAAAAAGCACACCCAAATGCAAAAATCACGTGGGTTATTGGTAAAATAGAAGCGATGTTACTTGCCGACTTACCGGGTGTTGAGCTGGTGGTATTTGATAAAAAACAAGGTAAAGCAGCACTTAAAAGCTTAAAGCAACGCTTTAAAGATCAACAGTTTGATGTACTACTTAATATGCAAGTTGCATTAAGGGCTGGGTTTGTAGCGCGTTGTATTCCTGCAAAAGTAAAAATAGGGTTTGATTGGGCGCGTTCAAAAGAATTGCACAGCTTGTTTATTAATAAACGAATAGTCCCACAAGCTCAGGCGCATGTGCTTGAAGGCTTTAAAGGTTTTGCAAAAGCCATTGGTGTAGCTGATTATAAGCCGAGTTGGAACATGCCATATACCGAGCAAGACCAAGCGGTTGCCGATGAGCTACTAACACCAAAATACCTAACTAATAAACTATTTGTAATATCGCCAGCAGCAAGTAAAGCACAGCGCAATTGGCTCGCAGATCGTTATGCCGCATTGGCTGATTATGCAAATGAGCAAGGCTTTAAAGTTGTATTGACGGGTGGTCCAACAGAACTTGAAATTAACCTAGCAAATAGCATTATTAAACATAGCAAAACACCTATTTTAAATTTAGTTGGCAAAACGAAACTCAAAGAATTGTTGTGCGTGTTAAAGCGCGGCAGCTTAGTGCTCGCGCCCGATACAGGCCCTGCACATATGGCGGTAACGGTTGGTACGCCGGTTATTGGTTTATATGCACATTCAAACCCAGCACGAACAGGTCCTTATTTATATCAAGACTACGTGGTAGAGGTTTATCATCAAAACTTGCTTAAGCAAACCGGTAAAACGGCTAAGCAAGTACCGTGGGGTAAGCGCGTAAAAGGCGATGATTTAATGAGCCAAATTACAGTTAATGACGTAAAAGCGATGTTTAACCATGTTGTACAAAAAGAGTCTTTGTAATGAATGTACAACAAAAAAATAAAGCGCTTTTTTTAGATCGAGATGGCGTAGTAAACGTTGATCATGGTTATGTGTATCAAAGCGATAAATTTGAATTTATTGAAGGTGTTTTTAGCACTTGTAAAGCATTTTATGATACGGGCTATAAAATCATAATCGTCACTAATCAATCTGGAATTGGTCGAGGTTATTACACCGAAGCTGATTTTTTAGCACTAACGCAATGGATGAAAGCCCAGTTTAGCGATCACAGTATTGAAGTTACCGATGTGTACTTTTGCCCTCATCACCCTAAAAAAGCGCACCCTGAATATTTGAAAGAGTGCAGTTGCAGAAAGCCTGCGCCAGGTATGTTATTGCAAGGCATACAAGAGCATAACATCGACCCGGCTTGCAGTATTATGGTGGGCGATAAACTCAGTGATATGCAGGCTGCGAAAAAAGCAGGGATCACTACCCGCGTTTTAGTGCGTTCAGGTCAAAGCTTTGATGAAAGTGCCAAGCAAGAGGCTGATTTAATTATCGATTCTATAAACAGTTTACCTGCACTTTTAAAGACATAAATAAACTAAACAGATTAGCCTGTAAACTGGCAGGAATTCCTTCCAGTTTAGGGCGTTTGCGACGAACTGCAAACCGTGCATTTTCCCCATTAAACTTTTACAATACCCCCCATAATAAACAGTCGCTTAAATGTGGTTGTTTACCCGTTCAAATAAATGGAGAACACAGATGAGAGCATCTGCTTTTTTTAGCCAGCTACAACAGCAAATTGAAGACGTAAAAACCGAAGGTTTGTATAAAAGCGAACGTATTATTAAATCTCAGCAGCAAGCTCAAATCGAAGTTGCGTCAGGTAAAGTAATCAACTTTTGTGCTAATAACTACTTAGGTTTAGCTAATAGCCCAGAGCTAATTGAAGCTGCGCAAAACGGTTTAAATAATCATGGTTTTGGTGTTGCGTCTGTTCGTTTTATTTGTGGTACGCAAGATATTCATAAAACACTAGAGAAAAAAATCAGTGAGTTTTTGGAAACTGAAGACACCATTCTATATTCTTCGTGTTTTGATGCAAACACCGGTTTGTTTGAAACTATTTTAGGCGCAGAAGACGCTATTATTTCTGATTCATTAAACCATGCATCAATTATTGATGGTGTACGTTTGTGTAAAGCCAAGCGTTTTCGTTATGCAAATAACGATATGGCTGATCTTGAAAAGCAACTTATTGCAGCAGATGAAGCCGGCGTTAAAACGAAACTAATAGCTACTGATGGCGTGTTTTCTATGGACGGCGTTATTTGTAATTTAGAAGCTGTGTGCGACCTAGCTGATAAATACGATGCACTTGTAATGGTTGATGACTCTCACGCAGTCGGCTTTGTTGGCGAAAACGGTAAAGGTACACCTGAGTACTGTAATGTATTAGACCGTGTAGATATTATCACCGGTACATTAGGTAAAGCGCTAGGCGGTGCATCAGGTGGTTATACATCGGGTAAAAAAGAAATTGTTGAATGGTTACGTCAGCGTTCACGCCCATACTTATTCTCAAACTCATTAGCACCTTCAATTGTTACTGCATCAATTAAAGTACTTGAAATGCTAGAAAATGGCGGCGAGCTTCGCGCTAAACTTTGGTCAAATGCTAAATATTTCCGTGAGCAAATGGAAGCTGCTGGTTTTACGTGTGCGGGTAAAGATCATGCAATTATTCCAGTAATGCTGGGAGATGCCAAAGTAGCCTCGTTAATGGCTGATAAGTTACTTGTTGAAGGTATTTACGTAACCGGTTTTTCATTCCCTGTAGTACCAAAAGGGCAAGCGCGTATTCGTACACAAATTTCAGCGGCGCATAGCATTGAGCAACTCGATATTGCTATTGATGCATTTACCCGTATTGGTAAAGAAATGGGCGTTATTTAATTTTATTTTAAACCGAAGCCTTGCTTCGGTTTT
This sequence comes from Pseudoalteromonas sp. c7(2019), assembly GCF_011378625.1. NCBI lineage: Bacteria > Pseudomonadati > Pseudomonadota > Gammaproteobacteria > Alteromonadales > Pseudoalteromonadaceae > Pseudoalteromonas > Pseudoalteromonas sp. c7(2019). The sequence goes on from NZ_WTKS01000023.1 coordinate 24,780, forward strand.
TTAGTTGAGTGTGAATTATGAAAGCATTATCTAAATTAAAAGCAGAACCGGGCATTTGGATGACAGATGCGCCAAAGCCAGAAGTCGGTCATAACGACTTACTGATTAAAATTCGTAAAACAGCTATTTGTGGTACCGACGTACATATTTACAAATGGGATGAATGGGCAAGTAAAACGATTCCTACTCCTATGGTTGTTGGTCACGAATATGTTGGTGAAGTCGTTGATATGGGTCAGGAAGTTCGTGGCTTTAAAGTAGGCGACCGCGTATCGGGTGAAGGTCATATTACCTGTGGGCATTGTCGTAACTGTCGTGCTGGGCGTGTACATTTATGCCGCAATACAACAGGTGTTGGCGTAAATCGTGAAGGTGCATTTGCAGAGTATTTAGTTATTCCTGCATTTAATGCATTTAAAATTCCAGATAATATTTCTGATGAGCTGGCTTCAATTTTTGACCCATTTGGCAATGCAGTTCATACCGCATTATCGTTCGACTTAGTTGGCGAAGATGTACTTATTACTGGTGCCGGCCCAATTGGTATTATGGCAGCAGCGGTTGCAAAACACGTTGGTGCTCGCCACGTCGTTATTACCGACGTAAATGAATACCGCCTAGATTTAGCCCGTAAAATGGGTGCATCACGTGCTGTAAACGTGGCAAGCGAAAAGCTTGAAGATGTAATAAAAGACTTAGGTATGACAGAGGGCTTTGATATTGGTCTTGAGATGTCAGGTGTGCCAAGCGCTTTTAATTCAATGCTTAATAACATGAACCACGGCGGTAAAATTGCCATGCTAGGTATTCCACCATCTGATATGGCAGTTGATTGGAACCAAGTTATTTTTAAAGGTTTAGTGATTAAAGGTATTTACGGTCGTGAAATGTTCGAAACGTGGTACAAAATGGCAAGCTTGATTCAATCTGGTCTTGATTTGAACCCAATTATTACACATCAGTATTCTGTGGATGACTTCCAAGCTGGCTTTGATATGATGATTTCAGGTCAGTCAGGTAAAGTAATTTTAAACTGGGATTAGTTCCTAACTAAATTACAAGAAGGGCGGCTTTAGCCGCCTTTTTTATACTATTAATTAAAGAGACTTCAATGGCATTTAAACACATTTCTATAGCGCAAACGTTAGAACTTCTAGATAAAGAAGACGTTGTAATTGCAGATATTCGCGATCCAAATTCGTATCAAGCTGGTCGTATTCCAGGCTCAGAAGCACTTTCTAACGGTAATATTGCACAATTTATGATGGAAAAAGAATTCGATCAGCCAATTATTATTGTGTGTTATCACGGTATGAGCTCTCAGGGCGCAGCTAGTTATTTAGTTGAGCAAGGCTTTGAAGATGTTTACAGCATGGATGGTGGTTTTACTGCTTGGGAAGCGTCTTATAGCGAGAAAGTAGAGCGATGATAGAGCTTGGCAGTTTAAATAACCCACGCGCCGCACAAGGCTTTATAGATTATTTAAAAAGCCAGGGCTTAGATGCAAAGATACACTCAGCAGATGGCAGTAATGTCATTATTAGCGTGACTGAGGAGGACTTTCATCAAGTTCAGCCTTTATGGGTTGAGTTTACACAAAACCCTAATCATGAAAAATACCAGCAAGCATCTTGGGATGTAGGCAGCACACAATCGCCGCTTAAATATCAAGGGCAATCACTTAATCTTATGGCGCGGTTTAAAGCGCTTAGCTGGCTTAACCAAACTGTTAGCATATTGAGTATTGTTATTTATGTCGCTTTTTTATTGGGTGGATTTGATGAAATTTATACAGCTCTGCAATTTAATCCATCACAACCGCTTAGTTGGTTAACACCTGCGCTTGTGCATTTTAGCGCGATGCATATTGTGTTTAATTTAATTTGGTGGATGTCGCTTGGCGACAATATCGAAAAGCAATGCGGAAAACTCAGCTTAATAGGTTTGTTTTTAGTGACTGCACTTATTAGTAATTGGGCGCAATACCTAATGGTTGGTCCCAACTTTGGCGGTTTGAGTGGCGTAGTATATGGGTTACTTGGTTTTTGTTGGATTCATAGCTTTTTAAATCCGAACAAACCTGCGCTGGTTAGTACGGCTATTGTTGGTTTTATGTTGATTTGGTTAGTGCTTGGGTTTGCAGATGTATTGTTTGTAGGTATGGCTAATTGGGCGCACTTAGGTGGGTTAGTTAGCGGTATGGCTTTTGCCTACACCGCCAAAGTATTTAACGCAAAACGTTAAATACTAATGATATAAATATTTAGTGAACAAGACTTCACGGATGATCTCTTGTCCTGTTTCTTCTTTTAAGAGGCTTTTTAGTTTTTCGGCGCACTTTGCGCGTATTTCTTCACGGCCAGTAAGGGATTTTATTTTTTCTTCAGGCTCTTTAGATAAAATCTCTACTAGGGCATCACGTAGTAATGGCGTGTGGTGCTCTACTACTGCAATATCTGAAGTGTCATTAAGCATTAAATCAATAGTTACACGCACATAGCCCATTTTTTTACTTGATGCGCCAATGTAGTTGGTGATTATATCTGGCTCAAAACCAAAATAACCAACTGTGGATTCAGCACGAGCTGTAAAGCTTATGACGCTTACAAAGAACGTAAAAAGACTTGCGTATACTATTTTTTTCATATTTAAAGCGTTTCTTAAAACTTGTTACAAATAGTTTATACTTAATAGTGGGTAATAAACAGCGCCAAGCTATTATTTATGGTTATAAAACATCACTTTTTCAAAAGCTTTGGCAATGGTATCATCTCGTTGTTTTTTATTTTGTTGAGCTATTGTGATTACTTATCCTCTGTCTATATCTGCTAATTGGCAGTCCACTTCATATGTAAGTGACTTATCTCCTCTAGAGCAAGAATGGCTTTTTGAACCTAATTCTTTAACTGCTAAATTAAAAAGTAAATCACAAATTTTTAGTGTAAGAGTATTAAGCGAGCAGTTATTTACTTTAAGTCTAGAGCAAAAGTTATTACTAAACTGTAGCGCTAAAACAGCTATTAATAGAGAAGTACTCTTATTGTGCGATAACAAACCTGTGGTATACGCACAGAGCTGGCTTCCTAAAAATGATTCGAGCAATCCTTTGCACAATATGGGTGAACGACCTCTTGGTGATGTGATTTTTCAAGACCCAGCACTAAAACGAACGGATATAGAAATTGCTTATTTTGATGCCAAGCACCCCGTTCAGCTATTAGTTGCAAAATTAAACCTACCCGAAAAAAACTTACTAGGGCGTCGAAGTGTATTTTCACTCAAAGAATATAAATTTTTAGTGTGTGAAGTGTTTTTACCAGGAGCATATTTATACTCATGAAATTAGCCGCTTTAAAGCCAAAACATATTTCTTACTATATACAGCTAATGCGTATAGATAAGCCCATTGGTACCTTGTTATTACTTTGGCCAACATACTGGGCTTTATGGCTTGCTAATAGTGGGATGCCGAGCTTACTTAACTTTATTATATTTACGCTGGGCGTTGTTGTTATGCGAAGTGCAGGGTGTGTAATTAATGATTTTGCAGATAGGAAAATAGACGGCTCTGTAAAACGCACAGCTCAGCGGCCGCTAGCTTCAGGGCGGGTTAGTAGTGGTGAGGCACTTAGCCTATTTTTACTACTCATAGTTATTGCGTTTATTTTAGTATTAATGCTTAGCGTTAATACTATTTTGCTTTCTTTTGGTGCTTTGGCTTTAGCCTTTTGCTACCCTTTTATGAAACGCTATACACAATTACCACAAGTTGTTTTAGGGGCTGCATTTGGTTGGTCTATTCCAATGGCCTATATGGCTTCAATAAATGCATTACCGCAGCAGGCATGGTTATTATTTATAGCCAACATTTGCTGGACAGTCGCTTATGACACTATGTATGCGATGGTTGATAGAGATGACGATTTAAAAATAGGGGTAAAATCAACCGCTATTTTATTTGGTAAATTCGACCGCCACATAATCTTTTTACTTAATGCTGTATTTATAGCGCTGGTTGCGTTTATTGGTATAAGTAATCATTTAAGTGTCGCGTTTGGCGTTGGTTTGAGTGTAGCAGCTGGTTTATTGGCATATCAACAAACGCTTATTCATAAACGTGAAAGAGATGCCTGCTTTAAAGCATTTTTAAATAATCATTATGTGGGCTTGGCTATCTTTATAGGGTTATTACTTTCATACCCAATAGCATTTTAAAGCCTTAATAAAGGCTGTTAAAATTCTCTATTTAGAGCTATCGGGGTGGATCAATAATGCCGCTAATAGAGGCATTTTTTCTAAACCATCCAGCAATAGAATAGCGTTCGTCAACTGCAGGAAGCACTTCATGAGCAAAACGTTCGCTTTCAAACATAACCAATGTGCCAGCAGTTGGTTTAATGGTTATTTCTACTTCTTTACTTTTAGGTTTATATATAACAAGTTCGCCACCTTGCTCTGGCGTATTTAAATAAAGCACCGTTGTAAATACACGATTAGATCGACCTTTAAATGCATCTAAGTGTTTTTTGTAAAAATCACCCTGTGTATATTTTGCATAATGGCATTCGTAATCAAATAGCCCCATAAAAAAGCTACGATTTAATGTGGTTTTTATACTTTGCATTATTGCTTGATACGTAAGCTGTGCTTGAGAGCTGCCGTCAAACCAATAGGTTTTGTCTGTGCGAATAGTTTTATCTATTTGTAAGTTATTTAATCGACCAATACCGGCAAGGCTAAAGTGGGGGTTTATACGGTGACAATCTGCAACTAAATCGTTAACTAAATCGGCAATAAGCGCGTTATGAATTACGGTGTATCCTTGGCGTTCTATATCATCTAAATAGACATCAGGACCAAAAAGTGTGTTCATTCACATCAGCTGTTTAAAAAAGGTGCGACAGTGTAGCCGAAAAGCGATTTAAAGCTACTGTTTATTGTGCCGCACTTTTTCAAAAAGAAGGGTTAGTTAAATGCAGCTCCCGCCTTTTTTATAAGCGACAACAAGTGTTCTACATGTTCGGTAATAGACGTTTGTTGGCTTGTTTGTACAACGAGTTGTTCGTGATTTAAATCTTTATTTGTTTTTAGTTGCACGAGTTCAGAGTTCTCTGCGATTGTGTTTGCATGCTCAATGCTTGCAATAGCAAAGTGATCTGATTTAACTACACCAGCCATTACTTGCTCAATGCTACCCACTTTAATACTTGATGATTTATTTAAAGAATCAATTGCTTCATTAAGCATAGTTTGCACTTGTTTAGATTGAGAGAAGCAGCCAAACATAGGGTAGCTATCAAGATTTTGCTTACTTATATCGTTTTTATGTGCAAGAGGGTGATTTTTTGAAACAAATAATACAAGCTGATCAGGTAAGTGAATGTCACTGCCAATACTATTAATAGCTTGAGAGTATACACTTATGTCTATTTCACCTTGTTGGAGTCTGCGTGTTAGCTCTTGTTGATCTTGTAACTGCATTTCAATTTTTATATGAGGATATTGAGCTAAAAACTGTCCACAAGAAATAGGTACTATGCTGCTTGCCTTATTGGTATAGCCAATAACAAGTTTTTCATTAGCATTACCGTTTACTGATTGAAAAATCCGTTTTTTCGTTAGCTCAAGTTCCGATAGAGTCGTTTTAGCATATTCAAGGAAAAGTTCGCCTTCAGGCGTTAATTTAACAGAACGAGTTGAGCGTTTTACTAACTCATATCCCATTTCATTTTCAAGTGTTTGAATGCTGCGCGTTAGCGCTGAAGTACTAATTTGGGTTTGTTCAGCTGCTTGTCTAAAGTGACGTAATACACCAAGTGCTACAAATTGCTCTAATTGTTCAAATCTCACTTTATAGTCCCTTTTTATAAGTAAGTCGCAGATACCACGGATATCAAATATATTAATTTTTATTCTAAAGTTTAGTAAAATTCTATATTGAAATACGGTTGCAAGTTCATACGTGTTTCCAGCAGGATACCCCCCTTTTAGTATTAATTAAAGAGGAAAGCGACCAAATAGTATTACTTTTTTAATTGATAACTAGTTGTTTATTGTGTTTTGTCTATATTTTTGCAATTAACTATCTAGGCAAAGTTATTTTAACTCAGTGGGTTAGTTAGGAGATTGGAATTTAATTGTTCTAATTAATAAAAAAGTACGCCCCAAAATAGGGCGCACATATAACATGATTATGACAAATAATAGGGTGTTTTATCTATAAGAGTTTATTTTACAAAATTTCTATTTATTCGGCTGCTTAATGGTTTATTTTCAATGCTTTGTAGTTCTATTTCAATCGCATCACAGGAAATATGTATTTCGAATAAAGACGTTAATAACGATAAACTTAAGCAAGCTAAGCTAATGCCAAATAAAATAATCCCTGTGGTATTAAATTCAATAAATAAAGCAAACATCGAAAATGTACACAGTAAAAAAGAGGCTACGCCGTATACCTGCATTGTTCTTATTAAGTTTATTCGTTTACGTAAGTTAGTGATTTGAGCGACTACAACAGGTCGGATAGATTCGCCTTCACGCGCATTTAACTCTCTAATTAATTGCGCTAAAACTAAAAATCGGTTTGTATAGGCTAATAATAGCAGCGATATGGCCGGAAAAAGTAAGCCTGGGGTTGTAAGTGTCATGTTTATTCCTTAAAAGTGCAGCATGCTAATAATTTAGCGCAGGATATTGATAACACAAAATAAATGAGGTGAATATTGCAAAATATTAATAATAAAAATTCAACTGATAGCTCTTTTCAATGGGTTACAATTTATAAAGCCGAAAATACTCTTGAAGCTAATATTATTAAAGGTTTAATACAAACCAGTGGCATTGAATGCAAAATAAAAGGTGAGATGCTCCAAGGCGCATTGGGAGAAATTCCATTTGATCAAGCACAAGTTAGTGTGCAGGTTTATGCGATAAAAGAGCGCCATGCGCGCCAAATATTGGTAAACTATCAACAAGTAAAACAATCCGCTCCAGATTGGGTATGCCCTAACTGTAATGAGCATAATGGATCAACATTTGATTTTTGTTGGTCGTGTGAGACGTTAAAGAATGACTAAAGCAAATAATTTTCAGCGTATTAGAGAGCTTAACTATTTACAAAAAGCTGTTTTAGCAAGTGCTTTAATAGAGCGAATGCTGCCAAATTACGGTTTATTTAGCGAAGCAACGGGGTTTGGTGATGAAACCTTACTTCGTAATTCGCTTAATGTTTGTTGGGAAAAAATATTACTGCCTAAAAGTAAAATAGATCTCGAAAAACAAGTTGAAAAAATAGAACCGAATGTTCCTGAACTTGCTGATTTTGATATGTTTGGTACTTACCCTGCTATTGATGCTGCAACGTCTTTACTTAGCTTAATGCATGGTTTAATGGCGCAAGATGAGCAAGAGTTCATTAGTGTCAGTAAAATATCTCAAGCAACAGTGGCCCGCTTTATTGAATATCAAATGACGGTTGAAGGTGAGGTTGCAGATAACACGGCCGTTAGAGAGCATCCATTAATGCAATACGAAATTGAAGTATTAGGTGAGCTAATTGATTTTGTAGAAAATATGGGGCGTATTACCTCTGATAGCGTGAAGGCACTTAAAAAGTTTGCCCTAGAAGATGGCCAAACAAATATTGGCCTTACGTTATAAAAACAGCGAAGTGAAATTTTAAAGGCAGGAGAAGTACAGTGCGAATTTTAGGCATTGAATCGTCATGCGATGAAACAGGTATTGCAATATACGATGACGAAAAAGGCTTGTTAGCTCATCAATTATACAGCCAGGTAAAAGTACACGCTGATTATGGCGGTGTAGTACCGGAACTTGCATCGCGCGATCATGTTCGTAAAACGCTACCACTTATAGACGCGGCTTTTGCACAAGCGGGTTGCGGCCCAGAAGACTTAGATGGCATTGCTTATACTGCAGGCCCAGGTTTAGTTGGAGCATTATTGGTAGGTACTTCTATTGGTCGTTCATTAGCATACGGTTGGGACATTCCAGCTGTTGCTGTTCATCATATGGAAGGGCATTTACTTGCTCCGATGCTTGAAGAAAATATTCCTGAGTTTCCGTTTATTGCATTGCTTGTATCGGGCGGTCATACCATGATGGTTAAAGTAGCGGGTATTGGACAATACGAAGTACTAGGTGAGTCAGTTGATGATGCCGCAGGCGAAGCCTTTGATAAAACGGCTAAGTTACTTGGTCTTGACTACCCTGGAGGTCCGCGCTTAGCTAAAATGGCTGAACAAGGCGTTGCGAAGCGCTTTATTTTTCCTCGCCCGATGACTGACAAACCAGGTCTTGATTTTAGTTTTAGTGGTTTAAAAACTGCAGCATCAATCACTATTCGTGAAAATGACGACGACGATCAAACTAAAGCTGATATAGCGCATGCATTTCAAACAGCGGTTATTGATACGCTGGTTATTAAGTGCAAGCGAGCGCTTAAACAAACAGGTATTAAGCGTTTAGTAATCGCCGGTGGCGTAAGTGCAAATACACAGCTTCGACTGCAGCTTGAACGCGTAATGAAAGGTATGAAAGGCGAAGTTTTTTATCCGCGTACTGAATTTTGTACCGACAACGGTGCAATGATTGCTTATGCAGGAATGCAACGATTAAAAGCAGGTCAGTTTGCAAGTCTTGATATGAAAACAAAACCTCGCTGGCCAATAGATAGCCTTGAGCCTATTTAATGACTCATATTTTAGATATTTTTGTTTTCATCGGTGGGTGCTTTTTTAGCACCCACTTTTGGTTCTTCCCCGCTAAATAATCGAATAATATTAGTACGGTGACGAAATATAATTAACAGCGTGATAAAAGTAACGGGAAGAGTATAAAGTGGCTTTATCAGCCATGTATATAAGGGCGCTAAAGATACAGCTACAAGCGCTGCCAGCGATGAATAGCGTGTTATTGCCACTATAACCAGCCATGTACAAACAAGTAAACCAGCCAATGATAAGCCAATAGGTAATAATGAGCCAAATGCCGTTGCTACGGCTTTACCTCCTTTGAAGCTAAAAAACAGTGGGTACATATGACCTAAACAAGCAGCTACTGCGACTAATCCAAGCTCTAAAGGTTCAACTTCTAAAAAATAAGCCCCCCATACTGGAATAGTGCCTTTTAAAATATCAAACACTAAAACCAAGCAAGCCGGAAATGCTCCGCCTAATCTATAAACATTTGTAGCCCCTGGGTTGTTAGAACCACTATTACGAGGGTCAGGGAGTTTGAACAACCGCGACACTAAAATAGCCGACGAAATCGACCCAAGTAAATAAGCTAAAACAAACATTAAAGTGGCTAACACACGCTTCCTTATTTTTTAATTACTATACCAATTGATAGTACTTTTAAGCTATTATTGGCAGCAAAATTTATCGTGAAAATTATTAACAGGCTATTTAATAGCTAGTTTGGTTATTTTGCTATTGTAGAAGTTATTTTCACATATTTAAACACTGGCTAAACCATATACAGTATTAATTTTATTGATGCTTTGTATAGTTGCTTAGTCGTTTGTTGTTATTTGGAGTATCAATGGATAAGGTTTTTATATCTCAATTGCACGTCGACACTATTATTGGAGTGTACGACTTTGAAAAAGAAAGTAAACAGAGCCTTTATTTTGATATTGAAATGCTTAGTGATATTAAGCCTGCAGCCGAAAATGACGATATTAATTTAGCACTGGATTACTCAAAAGTAAGCGAACGCGTTATTAAGCACTGCACTGCAAAACCTGTTGAGTTGCTAGAGACTTTGGTTGAGCAGTTGGCTGAGATTATTTTAAGCGAGTTTAATACGCCACAAGTTACTATAAGAGTAAGTAAACCTGCAGCAGTAGCACAAGCACAAACTGTGGGTGTTGAAATTACACGTGTTAAGGCAACTGACTAAATGGCTCAAATTTATATCAGCCTAGGGTCAAATATAAATAAAGCGCATTATATACAATGTGCATTAATTGCACTTAAGCAGCACTTTGAGCATATTGTGCACTCGTCTGTTTTTGAAAGTGAAGCAGTTGGGTTTGCTGGCAATAATTTTTATAATTCAGTAGTTGGCGCTACAACTGATATGTCGCTTGCTGATGTATGCGCTTTATTAAAAGAAATAGAGCGTGATAATGGGCGTACAGCGAACGATAAAAAATTTAGTCCACGAACGCTCGATTTAGATTTACTGTTTTATGATGATGTAACTTGCGATTCCCCAGCGCAATTACCACGTGATGAAATAACTAAAAATGCATTTGTATTACAACCTCTGAGTGAGGTTGCCCCAGATTTTTATCATCCTGTAGCTAAGCAAACGATTGCGCAGTTATGGAATGAATATAATAACCCTCAACAAAAGCTATGGAAGGTGGAGTTTTCTAACCTATGAGTATTATCGAAATAATTATTTTAGCCCTCATACAGGGATTTACTGAGTTTTTACCAATATCGAGTTCTGCGCATTTAATTCTCCCATCGCAAATTTTAGGCTGGGAAGATCAAGGGCTTGCGTTTGACGTAGCAGTACATGTTGGTACTTTAATAGCCGTTGTTATTTATTTTCGTAAAGAAGTAGTAGATATACTAAGCGCATGGTTTAAATCTTTTGGTAAGCAAGGCACTACCGATGACAGTAAATTAGGCTGGTGGATTATACTAGGTACAGTGCCTGCCGCTATTTTAGGTTTACTTTTAAAAGACTTTATTGAGTTATATTTGCGAAGCGCTTGGGTAATTGCTACTACCACCATTGTATTTGGTTTGTTGCTTTGGTACGCAGATGCAAAAGGGAAACAAATTAAAACTATTTATCAGCTCAATTGGAAAACGGCACTTATCATTGGTTTCGCACAAGCTGTTGCAATGATCCCGGGTACTTCTCGATCAGGTATCACGATGACCGCTGGTTTAATGTTGGGTATGAATAAGCAAAGCGCAGCGCGTTTTTCGTTTTTACTAGCGATTCCGATTATTTCTATGATGGGGCTTTATTATATTGCAGAGCTTGCACTGGGTGACCATGTAGTTGATTGGAATACATTATTGCTTGGTGTGGTGCTATCGTTCTTATCGGCTTATGCATGTATATTTATGTTTTTAAAAGTAATAGAGCGAATGGGTATGTTGCCATTTGTAATATATCGTTTATTACTCGGTGTCGGTTTGATTGTATTTTTAACGCTATAAACAAACTTAATTAGTAAAACCAAAAAAAGCACCTTTAGGTTAATGCCGATCAGTTAAGAAAATGACCGGTTGACCGATCCAAACGATCATGCAAAATCCGTAGTTAGGAAACTAACTACGGATTTTTTTGTGAATATAGAACAAGCACTGCAAGCAACACTTGAAGAAAGCAGCCGATACCATACCTTTGAAAAATTATCAGAAATTCTTGACCCTGAAATCATTGAACAAGGTTTTCAACAAGCTGGGATTGCAACCGTTCGTAAGCGAAGGCTACCGCTTGAGGCCGTTTTGTGGTCAGTTATTGGCATGGCATTGTTTCGAAAAGAATCGGTTTGGAATATCGCTAATAAGCTAGATATCATGTTACCTGGCAAGAACCCACTCGTTGCTCCAAGTGCGATGGTACAGGCGAGACAAAGGCTAGGTGATGATTCCGTTAAACACGTTTTCAATAAATCTGCTCAATCAATGTATAAGCAACAGTCATTCGAAACATGGAATGGTTTGAATCTATTAGCTGTTGACGGTGTTGTGTGGCGAACAGCCGACACGCCTGATAATCGTAAAGCCTTCTCTTCTGGTAGCAACCAATACGGTGATACAGCCTTTCCTCAAATACGCATGGTCTGTCATATGGAATTGACCAGCCATCAACTGCTCAGTAGCGAGTTTGATAACTATAAAACTAACGAGATGAAATTAGCTGAGCGTTTAATTGAACGTACACCAGATAATTCACTGACTATGTTTGATAAAGGGTATTATTCTTTAGGCCTGTTAAATCGTTGGCACCAAACTGGGAAGATGAGGCACTGGCTGATACCTGCAAGGCCCGACTTACAGTATGAAATCATCTCCAGCGCGGGTAAAAATGACCATATCATTGAATTGAAAACAACAAAGCATGCACAAAAAAACTTTCCCGATGTTCCTGAAACGATTAAAGCGAGATTAATCAGTAAAACAATAAAGGGCAAAAGCTACCGTATACTAACCTCGATGACGGATAGATTGCGTTATCCAGGTAATGAAATTGTTGAATTATATTGTCATCGTTGGGAGATAGAACTTGGGTTTAGAGAAATCAAACAAACCATGCTTGATAGCGCATACCATTTGAGAAGTAAACGTCCAGACATGGTGCGTCAGGAGCTATGGGGCGTGTTACTCGCCTATAATTTAATACGAAGAATAATGACGATGGCGGCGACAGTCACAGGGATATGGCCTAACCAGCTTAGTTTCTCTAGCAGTTCGATGGCTGTCATTCAGTATTTCTCGTCAGTATCTATAATGAGTCCAGGGAACATTCCAATACACTGGCAGCACTTACTCAGTACACTGGTCTTATTTAAGCTTCCAGCTAGACGAGAGGATAGAAGATATCCCCGATGGGTTAAGCCAAAACCATCTAAGTATCCCCATAAAAAGAAAAATGCCAGTCAGCTTAACTGACTGGCATTAACCTTTAGGTGCTTTTTTGGTTTTAAACTCAGCTTATAAATTTAATAAATAAGCTTCAATAAAGCGGCGTTGGTTAGCGGCTTTTGGCGCTGTTTTAAATATAAGTGTATTACCATTTTTACGTAGTTTTAGCTCATTAGTAAATTTACATTCGATAGCATTGAACTGAGCTATGTCGTTTTTAAAACTTTGGTCTTTTTCGCACATGGATGCCATTTCGTTTGCAACTTGTGCACAAAATGAACCCACTGGATATTCTTTTAGGTTTTCATCATCAATGCTTTCCCAATCAACATTGGTATTTATTTTTAATCCGCATTGCTTATCTATTTCGCTATTAGCGGCAGCTATATTTTTTTGTTGATACCCTAAATGCTTTTCACGATTAAACTTCGCTAGTTTAGCTTGAGTACCTTTATTTAATTGTTGATCGTATTGCGCTTTTAAGTCTTCAACAATGGCAGGGTTTGACTCTTCTTTTTTTGATAAGTAAATTCCATCACGAGTGTCTGGAATATAAAGATTGTAAGAGCAACAGCGGTAGCCTTCCTCAACACTTACTAAACTTCTTTGTGTACCATCGTAAGTATATTTGTAAGCTTTATTACTACCATGAGGTTTTAAATCGGTTAAAAATACAATCCCATCAATATCATGGTTTATGCCTGTTACTTTTACTAAAGCTTGTTTTTTATCTGTTGTTGGGGCAATAACAACATTAACGCCTTCGCCCGAACTTAATTCTATTGGGTACTTAGCAAATTCCAAAGCAAAGCTTTTTTGACTAAGTAAAATACAGGCTATAAAGAATAGTTTTTTCATATTAAGTCCTTTTTAAGTTTTAAAGTTATACAGCAAGCTGGTTTATAACATTGATAATAATTGATTAAAAGCAATACAAGGTAGGTGAACGTGCCTATTTTTTGATTTTTAGCATTTAAAAAACTAATTAACGTGTTTTTGGCACGAGTGAATTGTGCAGACGTACATAGTAACTAAGCACGAATTTTGGCATTATAGCGCCATTAAACTTTGCATAGCTGTAAAGTGAGCATACGATTTAAGGAAAGTATATGCATATACATATTTTGGGCATTTGTGGCACGTTTATGGGTGGTATTGCAGCCATTGCTAAATCATTAGGTCATAAAGTAACGGGTTCTGATCAAAACGTTTACCCACCAATGAGTACGCAACTTGAAGAGCTTGGCATTGAACTGACTCAAGGCTACGACGTATCTCAATTAGAGCCAAAACCAGATATGGTAGTTATCGGTAATGCAATGAGCCGTGGTAACCCGTGTGTTGAATATGTGCTTGATAAAGGCCTGCCTTATACATCTGGCCCTGAATGGCTTAAACATAACCTATTACAAAACTCGTGGGTACTTGCTGTAGCCGGTACGCATGGTAAAACAACCACAGCAAGTATGCTTGCGTGGGTATTAGAGTACGCAGGTTTAAAACCAGGGTTTTTAATTGGCGGCATAGTCCAAAATTTTGGTGTATCGGCCAAAGTAGGTGAAACGCCATTTTTTGTTATTGAAGCCGATGAATACGACACAGCTTTTTTTGATAAGCGCAGTAAGTTTGTCCATTACCTTCCGCGTACACTTATATTAAATAATCTTGAATTCGATCACGCTGATATTTTCGAAGATTTAAACGCAATAAAAAAACAATTTCATCACTTAATGCGTACATTACCTCAAAGCGGCAAGGTAATTTGGCCTAAGCAAGACGTAGCGCTTAATGACGTAATAGCACAAGGGCTTTGGAGCGAAAGCGAAACACTCGGTGATGACTGGGGCTATGAATTAATAAAAGCCGATGGTAGTGAGTTTAATGTACTTTTAAATAACGAAAAGCAGGGTACTGTTTGCTGGCAAGCAATAGGCGAGCATAACGTTAAAAATGCAATTATGACTATCGCAGCAGCGCGCCATGTGGGTATAGCTGTTGATCATAGTATTGATGCCTTAGGAGAATTTATTAGCCCTAAAAGGCGTATGGAGCTAAAGGCTGATATTAATAATATTAAGGTGTATGACGATTTTGCGCATCACCCAACAGCAATTAAAACTACGCTTGCAGGACTGCGCGCAAAAGTAGGTGATGAAAAAATTATCGCTATTTTAGAGCCGCGCTCAAACACTATGAAAATGGGCGTGCACCAATATACATTATTAGATTCACTGCGTGATGCTGACGACGTACTACTTTTTGAACCAGAGAATCTAAATTGGTCGCTAAAAGAGCAAGCAGATAAAGCAGGCATGCAGTGCTTTAGCAGCACGCAAACAATTATTGATACGGTGCTTGAAAATATTGAGCCTAATCAGCATATTTTAATTATGAGCAATGGCGGTTTTAATGGCCTTCATCAACACCTTGTTGATGGTTTAGCTGATAAATACAGCGGAGAATAGTGTGCAATTTAAAGATAGAATTACGCTCGCTTTTAGCGGTGCATCAGGTGCGCCTTATGGTTTAAGGTTACTTGAAGTGTTGCTTGAGCAGCAATTTCAAGTTTACGTACTTATCTCAAGTGCAGCGCGAGTGGTGCTTGATACAGAATCAAATATTAAGCTCTCTGGTAATGAAGACAAAGCCACTGAGCAGTTAAGTACGCTGTTTAATGCTAAATCTGGGCAGTTAAAAGTATACGGTAAAGATAACTGGTTTAGCCCTGTGGCTTCGGGCTCTGCGGCGCCTAAAAAAATGGTGGTATGCCCGTGTAGTGCAGGATCGGTTTCTGCAATTGCAGTAGGGGCGTCAGATAACTTATTAGAGCGCGCCGCTGATGTGGTAATTAAAGAACGCGGACAGTTAATTTTAGTGCCGCGCGAAACACCGTTTAACGAAATTCATTTAGAAAACATGCTTAAGTTATCTCGTTTAGGTGTGACCATAATGCCAGCAGCGCCTGGCTTTTATCATAAGCCACAAAGTATTGAAGACTTAGTTGATTTTATGGTGGCGAGAATTTTAGATCATTTAAATATTGAACATAACCTAACAAAACGTTGGGGTTATGGTGAGGGTAAGTAATGAATAAGCAAAATATTGCTTTAAATATAGAAGGCCTTACCAAGGTTTATAAAAATGGTGTTGAGGCTATTAAAGGCGTTGATTTACAAGTTAAAGAGGGCGACTTTTTTGCTTTACTTGGTCCAAACGGAGCAGGTAAATCAACCACCATTGGTGTTATTTCGTCACTTGTTAATAAAACAAAAGGCAAAGTAGAAGTATTCGGTTGTAATATTGATACTGACTTAGAAGCTGCAAAAGCGCATTTAGGCTTAGTGCCGCAAGAGTTTAATTTTAGCCAATTTGAAACGCTTAGCCAAATACTTGTTAACCAAGCCGGTTATTATGGTGTGCCACGTGGCGAAGCCCATAAACGTGCTGATAAATACTTAGCGCAACTTGGCTTACTTGAGAAAAAAGACAAACAAGCACGTACGCTTTCAGGCGGTATGAAACGCCGATTAATGATTGCGCGTGCCCTTATGCACGAACCTAAGTTGCTTATACTTGATGAGCCAACTGCGGGTGTAGACATAGAACTTCGCCGTTCAATGTGGGATTTTTTACGCCAAATAAATGAGCAAGGCGTTACTATTATTTTAACTACGCATTACCTTGAAGAAGCAGAGTTACTGTGTAAAAACATCGCCATAATCGATAATGGCCGAATTGTTGAAAACACGACCATTAAAGCACTGCTTGCAAAGCTTGATAAAGAAACCTTTATTTTAGATTTAAAAATGCCAGCAAACCCTGTAACGCTTGAAGGTTATAAATTTACCATGACGGACGATCACACTGTTGAAGTAGAAGTCGCTAAATCTCAAGGATTAAATGCGGTTTTTAGTGCATTAACAACTCAAGGTAATACTGTATTGAGTATGCGAAATAAAGCAAACAGATTAGAAGAGTTATTTGTTGGATTACTAGAGCAAGGGCGGGGCGAATAAATGTTTAAATATGGCGTAGCCTTAAAGAGTTTGTGGATCAAAGAGTGCATTCGTTTTTTACGTATTTGGGTGCAAACTTTAGTACCGCCAGCAATTACGATGAGCTTATATTTTGTTATTTTTGGTAACTTAATTGGTTCACGCATTGGCGACATGGGCGGCTTTAGTTATATGGAGTTTATTGTACCTGGCCTTATAATGATGTCGGTCATTACTAACTCTTATTCCAACGTAGCCTCTAGTTTTTACTCAACAAAGTTTCAAAAAAGCATTGAAGAGCTTTTAGTTGCACCTGTACCTAACTACATCATTGTTCTAGGTTATATGGGTGGCGGTATGACGCGCGGTATTATGGTGGGCTTTATAGTTACCTGTGTATCGTTATTATTTGTTGATATTCAAATTCATAATATTTTTGTAATTATGGCGACGGTTATTTTAACCTCAGCTGTGTTTGCTTTAGGTGGCTTAATTAATGCGATTTACGCAAACAGCTTTGACGATATAAGCATTATCCCCACCTTCATACTAACGCCACTAACTTACTTAGGCGGTGTATTTTATTCAATTACGTTGCTGCCTGAATTTTGGCAGAATGTATCACAAATCAACCCTATAATTTATATGGTTAACGCATTTCGTTATGGCTTTTTAGGTGTGTCGGATGTTGATTTGAGCGTGGCTCTTGGGGTTATTTTAGTATTTATAACAGCGTTATTTACATTAGCGCTTACATTGATCAAAAAAGGTGTGGGGCTAAGACACTAATGAGTGATGCAAATTCACGTAGTATTGTATCTAATCAAGCGGGTATTCACGAAAAGCTTGATGAAATAGTAAATAAGCACTTAGATGCTGAATTTAAAAAGCCAATTGCAGCACACACCCAAGCCGCATTTGACGAGGTTAATGCTAAAGTACAAGCCTTTAGTGGCCCGCTTATTTTAGACTCGTGTTGTGGCGTAGGTGAAAGCTCAGCTAACTTAGCTAAGCGCCACCCTGATGCACTTATAATTGGTATTGATAAATCGTCGCACCGATTAGATAAGCACGATGTTGAATATAAGCAAACCGACAGTGGTCAGTACATCTTAGTGCAAGCAGACTTAAACGACTTTTGGCGTTTAGCGGTTGCTGCTAATTGGCAACCTATACACCATTATTTGTTGTATCCAAACCCGTGGCCTAAATCTAAGCATATTCGTAGACGCTGGCATGGCGCGGCTATTTTTCCATTTATCGTTAAGTTAGGTGGAAAATTAGAAGTGCGCAGCAATTGGGATATTTACGTTAAGGAGTTTGCTCGGGCGCTCGAATTAACAGGCAACCCTTGCGATGTAACGCTTTATGAGTCAGACGATGCCATTACGCCTTTTGAGCGTAAATACTGGGCCAGTGGCCAGCAAAGCCACCGACTCGTTATTAACTTACCTCGCTAAAGTAAGTTAAAGTGCTAATTCTTCTTCTATAACCGTACTAACATGTGACACTGGGTGGGCAAAGTAGTTGCCTTGCATTAGTGTCACATTCGCCTTTTTAAGTGCGGTTACTATGGTTGCATTTTCTACCGACTCTGCCATTAATTGCAAACCAAGTTGATTAGCAAAACTGGCTATATGTTCAATAAATAAATAGATATCTTTGTCATTCACTATTTGCTTTATTAGTGCGCCATCTAGCTTAATACCATCTACTTCCAGCTTAAGTACGTTTGATATATTTGAATAACCACTACCAAAGTCATCAATAATAACCTTAACGCCTTTCGTTTTAACCATTCCAATAAATGCTTTTACCTCAGAAAAGTTGGCAATAGCTTGGGTTTCTAAAAGCTCTAGTGTGATATTACCAGGATGCGGGTAGCGCTTAAGTTCGTCCGCAATAAACTCACTTAAATTAGGGTCGAGCATATCTTGTGCTGTTATATTTAAACTCCAGCAAATATCGGTTTTTCTAAAGCGACTAACACATTGTGAAAATATAGTACGGGTAAGTATTCCGTCCATTCTTGATCGAGTAACAACATTTAAAAATGCATCAGGTTTCAACACTTCCCCTTGCGCCGTTACCATTCGAGCTAAACATTCGTATTGAACGACCTTGTTGGTATTTGTATCAATAATGGGTTGAAAGTAAGGCACTATACGGTTGTTATCAAACGCTTCACGCACCTCTTTAGCCATTTCAACATTGTATTGATATTGCGTTTTTACATCGTGTAGCGCTTTTGAGTAGTTAACTACGCTATGCCTGCCTTGTTTTGCTTGCAGCGCCGCTATATGAGCATTTTCAAGCAGTAGCGATTTATTGCCACTGGCAATACCTGCACATAGGGTTATGTAAATAAAAGGGTCAGTTAACACTGGGGTATTAAAGTTATATGTTTTTACGAGATCGGTAAATTCGTCATTACTCATTTCTTTAGGCGCGAGTAATACTATTTTGTTGGTTGCTAGTCTGTATATATGGCAATGCGCAGAGCTTCTGAGTTTAAAGTGAATAAGTAAGTTTTTCATTACTTTGTCACCCACTTCAGTGCCGTAGAAACTGTTTATATCTTCTATTTCATTAACCCAAATAACGGCTAACTGCATGTGATGAGCATTACTTTTTTTAATAAAGTACTCAAGAGCAATATGATTTGAAAAACCAGTACTTGAGTCAGTTGCTAAAGAGCGCTTTAGTAAATAAATATATATGGCGGCAACTAGTATCGCGATAAAAAAGAAGAAGCTCGCCATGGCAGCTGCTTTTGATACGCTTTCTTTAAGTTTCTCGTTTAAATTGTAAATAGTTATATCGGCACCCGTTAAATAGGTATTGCCGTTAATAGGGTCAACGTAAGGAATAAAAATAGTTTTAAAGTGGCCCCACTGATCGCTCGATATTTCAAATACAGGCTCGGTTGAGTAAAAAGCACTTATATTTGCATCGGTAGCTTCAGGGTAGAGATCTAAAAATTGAGTTACTTTGCCATTATTCTGATCGTCTTGCGTGTAGCTTGATGAGCTAAAAAGAACCTTTCCGTCTTTTAAAATCATTGAATACACATAAGCAATATCAAGTGCTTGAGCAAACTCAGAGAGCTGTTTACTCTTATTTTGATAGTAAGAAAAACTTATGTTGTCGCCTTGATTAACCGCACTTAAGTAATTTTCACCTAGAATATGTTTAACGCTGGTGGCGGCATTAAGTAAGCGATTATCAACCGACTGCATTATTTCAGCACGCGTGGTTTGGTAAGTGTAGTAAACATAGGTAAGCAAGCTTATTAAAAATAAGCTAAAGCCTGCCACTATCCAACTAACTTTGACTCTTCCTTCTGGCATATGTGTCCCTTTTTTGTTATCAAATTTATTATACCCAAAATAAGTAAATGCCCAATAAATAATTAGGTTTGGTAGAGTTTTAATTAGGGTCTGTTTATCTTTGCGGATTATAATTTGTTCAAACTAGGGGCGATTTAATCGCGGCGCGAGATTTGTAACCTAGTGGTCTAAGTAAAAACCGAGCAACAAAGAGTAAATAGACCCTAGGCAGAACCCTTTGGGCAGCGCCTGTTTGGCATTAATGCTACGTTATCGCCTATTTATGGGGAATAACCACACTACATAGGCGCTGCCTTGCCTAAATACCAAACAGGCTGCTGCAAATTTAACCTTGAAAGATAAATAGACCCTAAATTATCATTTTTTTGTCATCGCTTTGATTGCTTTTATAGGTTTAAACGAGACATTTTAGTTATATTGCAGTAAAGTTAGCGCAATTTTTAAAGAAACACGATTGCTCTAAATGTCCTAATAATTAGGCGTTTTTGATGGGTAAGCGCGTGTTTTAGCTACACACACTAGGTATTGAGATGGATCAAAAGCGTTGTGCCGTCGCCTCTAAAGAAAGCCTTAAGCGTATATTTACTGTACCTGAAGCGCCAGACTCAACTTTAAGCAAAATCGAGCTTGAAATTTCGAGTAATTTAGCAGGTTTTCTAAACGAAAATATAGCGGCAATTGAAAAACCATTACATGAAATCGAAAAAGATTTTCAGTCGGCAGTGATCCCAGAGGATCCAACGTTTGTATCTGCTTATGCCCAAGACATAATGGAGCAACTTGTTGCGCATTCTGTGCATACAGCTGCGCCTAGCTTTATTGGTCACATGACCTCTGCCTTGCCGCATTTCTTATTACCGCTGTCAAAATTGATGGTAGGGCTAAATCAAAATCTAGTAAAAATAGAAACGTCTAAAGCGTTTACGCCTCTTGAACGTCAAGTGCTTGGAATGATGCACCATTTAGCTTATGGGCAAGACGATTCATTTTATTCTAAATGGATGCACAGTGCTAAAACCTCATTAGGTGCATTTTGCTCTGGTGGAACGGTCGCTAATATTACTGCGCTTTGGATTGCTCGAAACCGCTTATTAAAACCCGATGGCGATTTTAGAGGTATCGGCGCACAAGGCCTAATTGCCGGTATGCTGCATTACGGCTATAAAGGTTTAGCAGTATTAATATCAGAACGCGGACATTACTCGTTAGGTAAATCGGTTGATTTACTCGGTATTGGCCGCGATAACTTAATTGGCATTAAAACCTGCGAAAATAATAAAGTTGATGTAGGAGCTATGCGCGAAAAAGCACGTGAGCTTGAATCGCAAGGCATTAAAGTAATGGCGATTATTGGGGTAGCGGGTACAACCGAAACCGGTAATATTGACCCACTTGATGAAATGGCCGACTTAGCACAAGACATTAACTGCCATTTTCATGTAGATGCTGCATGGGGAGGAGCAACCCTTTTATCGAACACGCATCGCCCTTTACTAAAAGGGATTGAGCGAGCAGATTCAATTACCATCGATGCACATAAACAAATGTATGTACCAATGGGAGCGGGCTTAGTTTTATTTAAAGATCCCGCTGCAACCGATGCAATAGAGCATCACGCTGAGTACATATTACGTAAAGGTTCAAAAGACTTAGGTAGCCACACGCTTGAAGGCAGCCGACCTGGTATGGCAATGTTAGTACATGCTTGCTTACGTGTTATTGGTCGTAAAGGTTATGAAATGCTGATTGATCGAAGCATCAAAAAAGCACATTACTTTGCTGATTTAATTAAAGCTGATGAAGACTTTGAGCTTATTTCAGAACCTGAATTGTGCTTATTAACGTATCGTTATGTACCTAAGCAAATTAAACAAGCAATAGCCGATGCAGATGCTGCAACTCGGTTAGATATTTTTGCCTCTCTGAATCGTTTTACTGCCAGTATGCAAAAACGTCAGCGAGAGTCTGGTCGCTCATTTGTATCACGTACTCGTTTAACGCCTTCTAAATACGACAATCAACCTACAGTTGTATTTAGAGTG
Source organism: Pseudoalteromonas sp. c7(2019) (assembly GCF_011378625.1). Taxonomy (NCBI): domain Bacteria; kingdom Pseudomonadati; phylum Pseudomonadota; class Gammaproteobacteria; order Alteromonadales; family Pseudoalteromonadaceae; genus Pseudoalteromonas; species Pseudoalteromonas sp. c7(2019). Next base: position 46,811 of record NZ_WTKS01000023.1, read on the forward strand.
GTACTTGCAAACCCGCTTACTTCAGGTGCTATTTTAAAAGAGATATTAGCTGAGCAAAAAGAGTTGGCAGCAACAGATCCGGTATTCAAAAAATACTTAAGAAAGTATATGTAATCTAAATACAAAAAAGGGACCTAAGGTCTAATGCCGTTCACTTAAGGTGAACGGCTTTTTTATTTCTAGCGTACCGCTGTGGTCTTGGGTTGACTGAACGAGG
>NZ_WTKS01000024.1:0-43568 GCF_011378625.1 Pseudoalteromonas sp. c7(2019)
CTGACTTCGATGTGATAAATGATAGCTAATCATTTATCAATGAGAGATACAAGGCGCAAAGCTTGCTCGCGCGAAAAGCTAAGCTTTTAAATTAAATAAAACAAATATCAGTTTTAATGTTCACTATAAAACTGATAGGTTATTATTACTGTTTTTATCAATGGTTACTTTTTCGTGGCAAATGAAGTTATACAAAAAATAATTGAGTATTTACATCAAAACACCGACATTGATGTAGTTTGGCTATATGGCTCCCATGCAAAAGGGACAGCTCAGCCTCATAGTGACATTGACTTAGCCATAGCATTTAAAAACTTTGATCTGGAATCGTTCGATAAGCGCCTTAGGCCAAAAGAGCTTGAGCTTGAAATAAGTAATGCACTTAATCTTAACGAACAACTTATTTCGATTGTTGATATAAATATTATTCCAAGTTATTTAGCTTTCAACGTTATTGAATATGGAAAAATAATTATAAGCAATAATAGTGTTAGGGCGATGAAAGAGCAGCAGCGTATATATAGCCAGTTCGAATTTGAAACCATAGCGAGTAAACATGACTGATACCGGAATTACACTTTATTTAAGTGAAGTAACACGCCATATTGACGAATATATGCAAGAACTCGACGAACTCAGTCAAATCGATTCACTTAATAGCAGAGACTACCGAGCTGCAGAGCGATTACTACAGTTAATGACCGAGGTGTGTATTGGTTTATCAAAGCATTGGCTTAAGCAGCACAAAAGTAGTACCAGTAGCAACGCCTATCAAACATTTAGCGAACTTACTAATTTAGGCTTTTTGAGCGAGGCAGAACTACTGTCATGGCGTAAAATTATAGGCTTACGAAATGCTCTTGTTCACGATTACTTAAATATTGATCAAAGTATCGTTAAAACAATCATTAAAAAGCAACACTACATAACTATGCACGCATTTAGTATTAAAGCGATTACAGAGCTAAACAAAGATTCATAGGTAAAACCTCACCTACAATAATTAAACCACTGCACTGAACAAAACCGTAGTTGCGATTTTACATCGCGCTTTCGCTTTATAAAAACACCATGCGAGGTATAAAACCTCACCTGTAACAATTTAAAACACCTATTCGCCTCACGTAATGAGGTGAATAATGTGAGTAATTGCCTCATTAGGCAATTTTGTAACGTGTACTACGCCCACCTGCGGCGGTTTTTGTTAAAAATCCAAGCGTTTGCAAGTCCGATAAATGGCGTGTTGCGGTTGCACGGCTAACCTTAGCCACCTTTTGATACTGACTCGCACTAATACCCTGTTCAAATTGGCCATCAAGTAACTTATTAAGCACTTTTACTTGCTGCTCACCTAACTTTGTTTGATCTTTACTTGCCCAGTAATTGGTTTTAAAAATTGTTTGCTCAATATTATTAAGCGTATGGTGTATCGCATTATTAAGCGTACGTAAAAACCATTTAATCCACTTTGTAATACAAAGCTCTCCACGTTGAGTGGCTTCAAGCACCTCGTAGTAGCTTTTTCTGTCTTCTAAAATAGCCACCGACATAGCGTAAAACCGAATTGACTCAGCATGTTCTTGCGCTAATGCCTGGTCGGTTATAAGGCGTGTAATACGCCCATTACCATCCTCAAGTGGATGTATTGTTACAAACCATAAATGTGCGATAGCTGCCCGTATAAAAGGATCTATTTGAGGATCGTTTTGCGTTTTGTTAAACCAGTTAAAAAATAGCGAAAGCTCTTTATTTACTCGCTCTTTAGGAGGCGCCGTAAAATGTAATACCGGTTTATCTAAACGCCCCGACACCACTTGCATTGGCTCGTCACCACGCAATTGCCCTCCCTCAATTTTAGTAAATAAGCTTTGCTCACCTGCAAACAATAAGCGATGCCAATTAAGCACTCGCTCTAAATTAAGCGGTGAGTCTGTGTTATTTATTGCATCAAGCATAATCTCTGCAAGATTATCGCTTTGCACTGTTGTTGGGTAAGGTTGCTCATTAATATTGAGCTTTTTAGCAAGAGAAGAGCGAACCGAAAATGCATTAAGCTTTTCACCCTCAATCGCACTGGAGTGAATAATATTTGCAAGTAAGGTATCAAGGGCTTGCTGCTTTTGTTGAGCACTTTGCACGCCCATACGCCCTACTAATAAACCTTGATTATATGAAAGCTCCCTTAGTAAAGGAGCAAGCGCTGCAGCATCCCACGTAAAGTTTGGCCAGTTTTGCTGTTGCCATATCCACATAGTCTTTAGTCCTAAAGGTAATTAGCTTCAGTCTATGTTATTTATTTGCCTCATGCAATGAGGCGAATAGCAGGGTTAATTGCCTCATTACTTTTAAGCGCTACATAGAACAATAATTCATTTTTCAATGGTAAAAACAATCCATTTATAAGCGAGGTATAAAACCTCACCTACATCATTGCAAACACCACTCTCAACAAAAGCGTAGGTGCGATTTTATATCGCGCTTTGGCTTTTAAATAAGGCCAAGCTCAACACCTGTAGGCGCCCAGCTTGCTCGCGCGAAAAGCGTAGCTTTTAAATTGTAAGCCGGAATTTATCTCGCGCTTTTAATTTTAATTTGCAAATATCGCGTTGATGCTGACAACCAAAATATGAATTACTTACTCAAAATGCATGTATTTATTTTCTAATATTTAAATAAATGCATCCATATTTGGTAGTTGTATTATTTGCTCACTCAGCTTATTTGCAGCTTTATTAATTATTCTTATGCACAAATCAATGTGTGCTAATTCAGCAGTAGACAAGTTATTTTTAACAGCAGAAACTTTAGCCGTATCAATTGCGGCTAATACAGAGTCAACGGTTTGACTCATAAGTAGTTGCATCCGTGGTAGTGAAATAGCAAATTCATCAGCAAAATCAGCTAACATATAAGCTGTAATCTCATTAGTAAAATTGCCTGCACTTTGCGAATTATGCTCACCCACTGACATAGCATAACACCTTGATATTTTGGGCTGTAGATAGCCCATATCACGGTCAATGCTTCCCTGCTCAATAATAGCCTCTATATTTACCAAGTCGTAAAACGGCGTAAGCTCTAAACCATTTTTACCAACAAAAAAACTAATGTTTTTGCCATGAGCATCGTAATTACGTACTAAAATATTAAATGTCATCCAACGAATAAGCTGAGCCTCATACGCTTGTACATTCGTTGTTTTAACATTAAAGAGTTTTGCAAAAGAAACGCCATCTCGAATATAAATACCATCCCCATCATCACCATGCTGACGCTCATATTTATAAGAAGGAGGTAAATTAGTGGCTTGGCAACCATCAATAATATGACGACGTAATACACGGCTTTGATCTTGTGTAACGCGCCTATCAAAGCGATCTATTACAAATACTCTTATATCTGCGTAAGTGCGCAACTCAACATGGGGAACATTGAGCCCCGACTCTTTTGCCAAAAGCATGGTAAAAAGTTCATTTACTGCAATGAAAGGCGCGGTACCTGTTTCAAATTTAAAAATTTTATTAGAACATAGCTCCCCTTCACCAAATCCTAATTTACTATCGATTTCGAGTAGGTTTAGTTTGTCTTGAACGCCAGCAACAGAGAGCCGAGTTCGGCCATCCCAATGAGTAATTGGCTCTCCAACTTGTACAAAGCGTTTAAGTTTTTGGCTTAGCTCGTCACTAGTTACTTCACGAAAAGATGTTTGCTTTAAAGTACTGTTACTTGCTCTAAACGACAAAGCGCCTGACGTTTCCTCGCCAATTACTTTAATCAAACCAAACGTATTATTTTTAGAGATAGTAGTACTACTTATAATCTCATCAAGACCTTTGCCCTCGGGTAATAAGTTTTGTAAATAATTACGCACATCACGTGAGTCAAAATCACCATTGAGCGGTAAGTGTGGTGAAATAGCAAACCCCTTATTAATCCACTCAGACTCATAGGTAAATGCAATATCATTTTCAGAGCCTATATCAAGGGCTATCGCACCTATCTTCTGCGTATGCCCAATAAATACATCCAAGCTGTTTTTTTTAATACCACTGCTCATCGCTCACCTCTTCGTTGTTATTGTGGTGCGACTCGTCATCACTGACAAGGCTAAACGACAACCCCAAGTATTCCATCACTTTGAGTACATTAAAAAACTGCACATTCACATCACCTTTTTCTATTTTTATCAGCGTAGGCTTTGAAATATTAAGTGCTTGCGATACATCAACCAATGTAAGCTTCATGCCTGTTCGCTTTGAAGTAATCGCTTTAGCGAGCCGCACCGATGAAAACGGCTTTGATAGATCAGGCATTTCAGTGCGTTTAACAACTCTTCCAAGTGTTCTTTTTGCTGGTAATTCACTCATTAAAGGTCAACTATAGTTTACTTATACAATTTATTTTAGGGTAGCCTACCCAAAAGTCAAATATAACTTACTTTTAAGTTTGAACGTATATTTACTGCCTATAAGTAAACCTTACTTTACTTATAGGAAGTAAAATAAAACACAACCCCATAAGTAAAGCATAAGTTACTTATGGAAAGTTAATGACATTTTGAGCTTAATAGCCCGCCTAAACACCTGTAGGCACCCAGCTTGCTCGCGCGAAAAGCGTAGCTTTTAAATTTTTACCTTATTTAAAATATATGCGCTTTTAAAGGCTTTTTTAACCGCTGAGAATATTCACGATGAAGATTAGGGAATTGCTTATGCATCATCGTTTTTAATTGCTTTTCAGATAGCTTATTACAGAGGGATTCTTGCTCAGCAAGCATTATATTATTAAGTAACGATCGCCCTGCTTGAGTATCCATTAAAAAGTAAATTGCAGCCCAACTGCTTGCGTACAGCTTACTGGTATCACCTCCTTTCCACGAGTCATCCAAACCCACTAACGAATCAATCGAAAATACACTTTTAGTAATATTGTTATTTTTCGTCCATGAACTATTCGACTCAACAATAGCTGTTTGCATATTACTTTTAGTAAGCTCAAAGTATTCTGCAAATCCCTCATTAAACCATCTCGGGGTGTAGCCTAAGACCGCTTTATTAATGGCGTGCACTGCTTCATGTACCGCAGTTCGCATTGCACTGTGTGCATTATCATAATGAATAAAAGCAGAATTACTCGCGTGAAAATACATACCCGCAGTGTTTGTAGAGTCACCACCGCGTTGCTTAATTGCGGCCTCATAAGCACCGCGCGTAGGCAATACCGTTAAATTCAGCTTTACCTTTTTAAGTGCATGCACGCCAATAATCTGTCCATATACTTTAAATACAGTATTGAGTTTTATGCGTAACTCTTGGTTAAATGACGAAGGTAAATTGGGCGTATTTAAAGAGAGGTCAAAGTAATCTAACGGTTCAATAAAACCTGTATCGTAAGTTGCTACCGCAAAATCCGGTTTTTTATCACTAAAATGCGGAACACCGTCACTGTCTGTCCACGTAAATATATCGCCATTACGTTTATATTTAACCTTACCCAACGACACATCCACGCAGCGCGTATTGTTAGCTTGCGATAAATGATTATCGGCAGATATTGATACATTTTGTAAAGTAGCCGTGCTTACATTTTTGAGCTGTTTAGTCGCTAACGGTTCAGTAGCTAACTGCGACGATAAACTACTATAAATTCGTTTAACTTCACCTATAGGATCGTGATAATTAAATACTCGCCCAGTAAAATGATTAGCAATGAGCGCCGATGCAATTAGCAGCACAAAAAATACAAACACCACGCGCAATTTTGTTTTAAACATCTTTATTGGCGCCCTTGCCACTGTGCTTCAAACAACTCTTTTTGCTGACCCCGATACTCGCTACACCATACAAAGTCGGCCGACTCCATCCCTTTTTTGCGGCAACGTTTAGGCAACTTATAAAACTTTGACCAAGCATCAAGCTTAGCGGCATCTTTATAGCTATCGCTGTGCAAAGACATGTTTGATACTTTTTGATTGAGTAACCAATTGCTATTAGGCGTACGAGTTGAGGTAGAAGAAGTAGCCTGATAAGCGCTACCACTCTTTTTAGGCTTACTGCAGTGGTTAGCAAGTAAGGTAAATAGCGCTTTATCGCGTGCAGTTAAACGCTCACCTTCTTTATTACTGTAGCCACGTCTAAATTGAGAGCGAATAGCTTCGCGCTGCTTTTTAATGCTATCGCACTGGGCTTGTGTGTAAGCCTCACCAGCTTGAGGAAAAGTTGTAAATACGCTAATAAATACCAGTAAAATCCATTTAATCATTATTCATTCCCTGAATTAAAGCTTTAAAAGAGTGTACCTATAAATGTGAAAAAACACATCAACATTACTAAACCAAAAAGTAAAAATTAAAGCTATGGGTGGGAGTTCACCTTGTGTCTTAGTTTTTACAAAGCACCCGCGAGGTATAAAACCTCACCTACAATAATTAAACCACCGCACTCAACAAAAGCGTAGGTGCGATTTTACATCGCGCTTTCTCTTTAATAACTAGCTCATTACCTCAATCAACAAGCAAAGCTCACCTAAACACCTGTAGGCGCCCAGCTTGCTCGCGCGAAAAGCGAAGCTTTTAAAATAATTTACTTATATCGCGTTGGCGATGGCAACCAAGGGGCGGATACCGCCGACCGCCCCTTGGAACCCCACGGCACCCCTCAATTTCACTTATCCTTAAACAAATAATTAATATGAACGTAAACGCGATGAACGCACAACTTTCACATCCCTGTACGCTGCCCAGTTCGGGTATCCCTACCCTCTCGTTCAAAACTACGTTTTTCACCCATTTGCAAGCATCGCTTTACTCGCATCCATGCGAGGTAATTACTCATTAATTATGTGTTCTAAGGTGAAGTTGAAGGGGGAGTTATCTTAGCAGCTGCCTTAAAATTTGCTGTAGGCGCAAAGCTTGCTTGCGCGAAAAGCGAAGCTTTTAAATTGAATTTACTTAATATCGCATTTGCGATGGCAACCAAAGGGCGATCTTCTTCAAATAAGCTCTGCTGCTAATAATTCATCCCTGAAGCCGTGTCCCTGTCAGCATCCATGCTTCCACTTCCTCAAGCTGCAAAGCTACGCTTTGGTCATTCGTCACCCACTGCGCCCCGAGGATCACATTATTTCCTCAATTTAAATTAATGATATGAACGTAACCAGCCTAGATAGGCCATCCTTGGCCAAGCTACGCTTTTAACAGCATCCATGCTGTTAATTACCCATCATTAATTAAATTTTGGATGTGATCACGGGGGGAAGCCTTGGCTAATGCCTTTAAATTCGCTTTGGTTACTAAGATTTTTAGATTATGTCTGCAACTAAATTTTATATCCTAATTATAGATAGATGCCGGATTAGTTATTTTGAACAAGTTCCACTTTTATTCGTACCTCTTTTTTAGTATGTTATTCATTCAATCTAAAGGAATAAGATGCATGGATGATCAATTACCACTGTTTGATGAACTACTCGATAAAAATGAGCAAATTGGCTCTCCTCAGGAATCAAATAGGAAATTCTGTACGGAACTTGAAGAAGAACTAACTTCTATTGGTTATATGGAATGTAATAGTACGTCACCTAATCCACAAAAGTACTTAAGACGCTCTGTCTATAGAGATATGTACGGTGGCACTCGTCGTAGTACATTTTTAATTAATCACAAGACTAAGGGGTTACTAAGAGTTGAAGCTCACCGCCAAGTTCAAAGTGGCTCAGTAGATCAGAAGTTTCCATTTTTTTATGAATCATTAACTCATGCACCAGAAAATACCGTGATCATAGTTTTTGACGGTAAAGGATATAAAAAGGAAGCATTTTCTTGGCTGTTAGAACAAACTCGAAACAATACTACGAAAGTATTTAAAGTATTTGCTTCTAAGAATGAATTTCTTACCTATTTAACTGATCGCTAACTAATAAGCTTAAATCATAGAGCAAATAGATAAAGAAGCTAGAGCTGCTCGTATTAATCATTAATAAGGAAATATATGTATTATTCAATTGGCGTTACATTAATTATTGCAGGTATTATTTTAAAAATATATTTCAGTAAAAGTTCATTCGAAAGGCGTAATAGTGCTGGTATAGAAGAGTTCTCTAGCTATTGGATTATGAAATTAATCCGCTTGTTAGAACACCTAACAACAATAGCTATTATTATTGGTGTTTTCTTCATTCTCGGAGGTGACTCCCAGTAGTATATTAGTGATATATCAGTTCAATGGACTGAGATCGCTGATAACTCTTTGATCCCTTGACTACTCATTGATGATCACACTATTCACTCAAGTTTAATTTATGATAAAAAATTGCGTGTTAGCTAATACTTAACTCACACGTTTGTACTTAATTACTAGTAACTTAGTCGATTAATACTTGTAGCTGTACCGCATTTAAGTAAACTAACCACTCGCAAACAGGGAGTGGTTTTAATGCAGCAAATTGGTATTTATGAGCAGTTAATTACGCAAGTAATTGAGCAAAACTTAAATCGTGATCAATTTTATGTTGGCGAGCGCCAGCTTGAAACGGCTGAAGCCGCAACATGGCTTTCACGCTTTTTAGGTAAGCTTGTTGAGCATGCAATAAATGCCATTCCTAACTCAAACGAGCGCCTACAAGAACAAATTAGCCTAGCTAATAGCCTTGTACTTTGGCTTAAAGATCATATTCGCGATGACGCATTAATCAACGAAAACCTTATCGACAGCCAAGGCCGAATACTTACCGCGCTGTTTAATACTCAAAACCCGATTGCGGCCAACCTTAAAGATTACTCAAGCGATATATTTCCATTTACAGGGCTTACACAAAGTGAATTATTTAGCGGTGCTAATGCAGGTATATCGCTCGAAACCGAGCTAAAGCGCGAGATTAAATCGTCCGACACTATTTACTGGCTGGTCTCATTTATAAAATGGACGGGGCTACGCATTTTTAAAAATGAGCTTGAAGCGTTTACCAAAAGCGGCAATAAGCTCAAAGTTATTACTACTTCTTACATGGGCGCAACGGATGCTAAAGCGGTTGAGTTTTTAGCAAACCTACCAAATACCGAAGTAAAGCTAAGTTATAACAATCAGCAAGAACGCCTACACGCTAAATCTTACTTATTTATGCGCAATACGGGTTTTCATACAGGCTATATTGGCTCGTCTAACTTATCGCATTCGGCGCTTACCAGCGGCCTTGAATGGAACTTAAAAATTACCGCACAAGAAATTCCGCATATAATAGCTAAAACCAAAAGTACGTTTGAAACCTACTGGGAATCAAAAGACTTCGAGCTATTTACAGGCGCTGTTGAGTGTAAGGAAAGGCTCATTAATTCACTTAACGAGCAACGCGGTGTTGGGCAATCAAGCAGTCAGTTTTATTTTGATATAACACCAAAAACGCATCAGCTCGCTATTTTAGAAAAGCTAAGTGCTGAGCGCAGCGTACATAATCGTTTTAAAAACTTAGTGGTTGCTGCAACCGGCACAGGCAAAACAATAATATCGGCGTTCGACTTTAAAACTGTTTACGATAAAAACCCAAACGCACACTTTTTGTTTGTAGCCCACCGTGAAGAAATACTAAAACAAGCACAAAGCGCTTACCGTGGTGTGCTTAAAAATAACGACTTTGGCGAGCTGTGGGTAGGTAACTACAAACCACAACGCTATAACCAATTATTTGCATCCATCCAAACGCTTAATAGCCAAATTGAATCGCTCAATTTAACCAATGATTACTACGACTACATAGTAATAGACGAAGTACATCACGTAAGCGCTGCCAGTTATCGCACTATTTTAAGTTACTTTACACCCACAATATTACTTGGCTTAACCGCTACACCAGAGCGACAAGATGGCGCAAATATACTCGATGATTTTTGCGGGGTAATAGCCGCTGAAATTCGCTTACCAGAGGCTATAAATCAACGCCATTTATGCCCATTTCAATACTTTGGACTAGATGACGATACCGACCTAAGCCAAATAACATGGCGAGGCGGCCGTTACGATATAAGCGAGCTAAGTAACCTTTATACAGGCGAGAACAGCCGCGCTAACAAAATTATATCCAGCCTTGCTGATATCGTAACCAATGTTCACGCTATTAAAGCACTCGCGTTTTGCGTAAGCCAAAAACACGCAGAATTTATGGCTAAAAAGTTTAGCTTAGCAGGCATAAACGCCGATGTGCTGACCAGTAAAAACACCAATGAGCGCGCGGCCAAACAGCAAGCACTACGCCAAGGCGAAATACAAATACTTTGCGTGGTTGATATTTTTAACGAAGGTGTCGATATTCCAGAGGTCGATACTCTGTTATTTTTACGCCCGACTGAAAGCCTAACGCTGTTTTTACAGCAACTCGGCCGAGGTTTACGCCTACCCGATAACAGCCAAAAGCAGTGCTGTACCGTACTCGACTTTGTAGGCAATGCCCGCCCAGAATACGACTTTGCTAGTAAATTTCGCGCACTTATTGGTAAAAGTAACCAGCCAATAAAAACCGAGATTGAAAACAACTTCCCGCATTTACCGCTGGGTTGCCGTATTGAGCTACAAAAGCGCACACAACAAACAATATTAAAAAATATTCAGCAAGCTATAAACTCTAAACGCCGTTTACAGCAGCTTATAAATAGCTATTCGCAACACACTAATGACGCGCTTACACTAAGTAACTTTTTACGTATAAACCCGCAAGTTACGCTTGAAGATATATACAAACCAAAAGATAAAAAGCTCGGCGGCTGGCAATGGTTAAAAGGTGATGAAATACCCGCAGACCAAGCCGATGTCTACGCCGCGTATTACCGCGCAATCAACACTCAATTACTCGGCTGCGACTCGCTCAGCTACTTATGCTTTTTACGTGATTTATGTAACAACGACTTTAGTTTTACGCCAACATCACAAAACCAACAGTACGCGCTTATGGCGCATTACAATTTTTGGGATAGCACTGGTAAAAGCTTGGGGTTTAAAACGCTTGAACAAAGCTTACAAGCGCTTAAACACAAAGAGCTACAGCACGAACTTGCTCAAGTAATTACGCTATTAATAAACCGTATTCACCAGCAAGAAAGCTATTTAGCGAGCCTGCCAAATCACGCCATAAAATTACACAGCCGCTACACTCGCCAGCAAATACTAGCAGCTTTTGGCGCGCACGCGTTTGATAAAAAATCGACCGCCCGCGAAGGTGTTTTAGAATTTAAAAACCAAAACCTAGAGCTGTTATTTGTAACACTTAATAAGTGTGAAAAAACCTATTCACCCACCACGTTGTATCACGACTACGCAATCAGCCCTACTTTGTTCCATTGGCAAACGCAAAACAGCGCCCGCCCAGAACACGGCCGTGGCCTTAGTTATATTCAGCATCAACAAACAGGCAAAACCATCCTGTTATTTGTGCGCGAACAAGGCAAAGATCAAAACGGCAGAACTATGGGATTTGTAAACTACGGCGAAGTAAAATACCAAAGCCATGATGGCAGCCAACCGATGAATATAACGTGGGAGTTAACCCAACCCATGCCAAGTGAAATGTGGCATGGGGCGGGAAAATTAGCGGTTGGGTGATTCACGACCTCAGAGGTTCGCTGTAGGCAACTTAAGTTGTCCTAATTGTCTTAGTGTTTGGTGCACAGCCCCAACTCACTAGAGACAGCCCTAAATTTGACCATGTCTCTCTTAGATTATCTTCAATTTTATTATTTAAGTGTATTAGGTTTTCACTTTTTAAATAGTTGTTAAACTGTTGAAGTAAATTACTTCCAAAACCATCAATTTTTGGGCAAGAGTTACAACCGAAGCATTCCTTCTCAATAAAGCAATCTTTAGTGTTAAATTTATTATATTTTTCAAGCATAGGTAGCCAAAAATCACCATATTTCTTATCGAGCGCAATTGCTTGTTGTAAACTCAACCCATCTTTATGATCAAAATGAGAGCGGAAATTTTTCTTTTTGGTAAAGAAGGGCTTGAGTTCGTCGAATGTATCAACGAAAGCATCAGAAGTGTTGGGTACTTTACACAATTCTTCTAAATACTTTAAAGGAATTATGTTTTCAATTTCTCTTTGATTCAAAACTATTGCCAATTTGCTTTTACTTAATTTTCTGTCAGCAGTAGTGAAAGAACTTGATGTTGAGCCTTCTCCTTTTTTAGGATGGGCTTTATCATTATCTACAATGCATAATACAAATGGATTATGCTCACTACAGGTATCGAATTGCTCTTTGCTATGGCTTCCAGCACCAAGGATGTTATTAAATTTCACAGCAATTTTTGAAGCAAAATTTGCTTTTAAATAGGCTTCAGCTGCAAAGCTAAATAACTCATAATCCCTTGCATTCTCTGTAATTAATAAAACTGGCTCAGCATGCCTAGGGGCTGCTATCTCCTTATAAGATAGCCTGGGAATTAGTTTCCCACTTTCATTTTGTAATATGCTTTTCTCAATATGAAAATCAATAATACAATAAAGCTCTAAAGTATCTTTTAGCTGCTTATTTTCTGAGCGGCACTCTAATATATCAAATGCAGCCTTTTTATCGGAATGTGAATAATGACTAGAGTTTACTATAGAGTTCATTACTTTTTTTGAGCCAATTACAATATTATTTTTTTCTGAATGACTTTCTAATAGCTTTTGTAACGACTTCATTTTTAATGGTGATTCTAAGTAATCATTCGGTACGCAGTTCTCAATAAATATCAACATATTACCTACCGTAAAAAAAGCCAATAGGCCAATTATTTAGGTCACCATCGTTATCGAAAGTGGCAAAATTAACTTTAGTTGAACTAGTTTTTATGTCTTTTTCAAACAACACTATATTGACATCATCATTAGCTATAATATTTTCATCTATACAGTCGCCAATAGTATCCACCATTGTTTTACTATGTGTTTCAAAGATTATGTTTAGATGTATGTTATTTAGTTCAGCTACTTTAATCACTCTTGCGAACACAGTAGCGAGTTTAGATTGATATTCAGGATGTAGATGTAACTCTGGTTGCTCAATTGCAAATATTAATTGCTTTTTACTAGTATCTCGTCGATGTAAATCATCAGGAAATTTATTACTAATTTCAATCCAAATAGAAGTAACAATCGGTAATATTTGAGAAAAACCAAATCCCATATCGTTAATATTGTATTCCTTTTGATCTTCATCTGTTTGTATTTTTAAAGCATAATGTAATCCATCTTCTTCAACACGAACTTTAAAACCAAAGTTTTCCTTAGTCCAACGAGTAAACTCTCCAGTATGTTTAACGCTTAGAGATCTCAATAACATAGCTAAGTTTGAACCTGTATGATCTATCTCTTTAACTTGGAGGTCTTGATGACGATAATATCTCTCAGCCGTAGCTCGTAAGGGAGCGATATACCTTATATTTTTTAAAGTTTTCTCCATGTCCTTGTTAATTACTCTAATTACACGAGCCAAACTTTTATGGATACATAGAGAGTAAATTTCTTTTAAAAATACCTCATTACAACTTTCTATTTTTTTCATAAAAACTTTTTGATCTGAAAATATTTTTTTCAAAAATCTTTTTGTATCTACTTCGTATATTAAATCTAATTTTGAGGTCCCTTTCTTTATCTTTTCTTGTCCTGTTCCTGCACTAAATATTTCTTTTAACTTATTATCGAGTTGCTCTGAAAAAAATCTTTCTAGGTAATTAGGATCCCAAAGTTTTACTTTTTCTATTTTATCTCCTGACTTTCTTTGTCTTAAATTAACCCCACCAATTTGTGGAAGAAATTGATCATTTTCTATATAAACAATATTATCTAAATCTTCATATTCATATCCATCAATAATTAAACGACATTTACCACTGCTATCAAATAACATTTTGTACTCAATATCATCGATATATATTTTTAAGCTTTTTAAAACTGTTTTTTTATCAACTTCCCCCACACCAAGCTCTATTCTTGTTTGTAATTTTTCGCGAAGAAACCGGCCTCTATCCCATGGAAACAAAAAGATATCATTAAGGTCTTTGTAATTTATATCAAGATCAAAGTCGATGTATACTTCGTTACTCTCACTTTCGAACTTTTTTACTTCAGAAAATGCTCCAAAATCTATATAAGATCCATACCATAATAAAGGACCTGTAGTTTTAACCTCAATTGATTGTCGTAGTAAGGGTAGTGATCTTAAAAAAGTGCTTTTTCCACTACTATTTTTTCCAACAAATATAGTAAGTGGTTTTAGATTAATAAATGGATTTTCTTGATCATCAGAAAAGCTCCTGAAATTTCTCAGTCGTAATGAATTTAGCACTTTCTTTCCTCGTTATATTATTGTGTTTTATAAACTATATTCTTATCGTTAATCCTAGAAGACTCCCGCCCTTATAAATAAACACCAATCCATCAACACACGCCAATTCCCCGTGATCACACCTGAAACTTAGTTAATGATGAGTAATTTACAGCATGGATGCTGTACAAAGCGTAGCTTGGCCATGGATGGCCTATCCACGCTGGTTACGTTCACATCATTAACGTAAGTTGAAGATAAAGTGTGATCCTCGGGTGCGCCGTGGGATTCCAAAGGGCGGTCGGCGGCAGCCGCCCTTTGGTTGCCATCGCCAACGCGATATAACCTCGAATAAAGGTTTTTAAATATCTAAATCCATACGCCAAAACACCAATTTATGAGCGCGATGTAAAATCACACCTACACATTAATTACACCGAAATTTAAAAGCTTCGCTTTTCGCGCGAGCAAGCTCTGCGCCTACAAGTTAAAGCGCGAGATAAACCCACACCTACAGCACGAACTACAAATTCTGTATTACACGTCATACCTTGGCTTTTCTTCCGCTACTAAATCCAGCCCTGCACTTGGTTGCTGATATTTAAAACCAGCCGCTTCTTCAAAATAACCTTTCTTTACCCATAATTTTGCACTGTTAACCTGCGCTACCTGATATGCCCAATTACTTACTGCAAGTGACTTATCTGAATCACAATTAAAGTAATTACTAAGTTCACTTGTTAAATGCTGGCTATTAATCACTAAATTTTGTTCTTGCCAACGTTCGCGGTGAAGTTGCGCTGCTAAAAAGTCACTTTTACTGTTATTACAGGTGCTATGTGCTGCCACAAAGTTATGACCTAAATCATTTGCGTAACGAGCAAACGGTATAAAGTGATCAACCTCGGTTTTACTGTTCAACGGTTTTTGGCAATAAAAACAATTGCCGTGCTGAAGCTCTATCAACACAGGCTTTGCCTTACTCAGTGCATTGCGATCAAAGCCGAATAAAAAATCATGTAGTTGGCTTTGTGGGCCAATTAAGGCTTGGTTATGCTTAATACTTTGAATTTTTTGCAGCCATGCATTTTTTGCTAAATAAACAACTAGGTCGTAAAAACGCCTAAAGCAGCCTGCAATACCTTCATTTAAAGTAATGTATGATTGGCCTTTAATATGGGGATACAAGAAACACTCTTCTTTGCCATTTAATTTTTGTAAGAGCCATAGCGGGCCGTCT
This sequence comes from Pseudoalteromonas sp. c7(2019), assembly GCF_011378625.1. Taxonomy (NCBI): domain Bacteria; kingdom Pseudomonadati; phylum Pseudomonadota; class Gammaproteobacteria; order Alteromonadales; family Pseudoalteromonadaceae; genus Pseudoalteromonas; species Pseudoalteromonas sp. c7(2019). The sequence continues at coordinate 15,537 of NZ_WTKS01000024.1, forward strand.
TTAATGGTTTTTAGTGTTGAGCTACGTATATTTTTCCAACCTTGGCTCTTTTTTAATTGGCTAATTGAATTAATATTATTTAATTTTGCATCATGAAGCGTGGTTATAATTTTGGCTTGTTTATTAGAGTTGGTATTTTGTAAAAGTAGTTGCTCTCTATTATTACCAATTGCACCAAATGGCGATGCTTGGTGCCAATATAAAGTAATAAATTTATCGACTAATTCATCAAATTTTATTTGTAACTGTGCTTGCGGATCGGCGTGATGTTTTTCGATACTAATATCAGCCAGTGCATGTAAAAGTGCAAACTTATAAGTAGCACTAAAATCACCTTCAACTAATAAGCGCTGAATGTAAGCAATAAAGTCGAGCTGTTGCTGCATTGATCCAATCATAAAACGTGTACTACTTTTATAAGCGCATTTAGCCACACTTCACTTTCGCGATCTGGGCGCTGATCAACGCTTTGCCATTGTTTAATAGCTTTTAACTGCGTATGGCTAAGTAAATGCGTTAAAGCATTTTCGTTTAAATCGGTAAATTCACGACCATTATGCACACGCTCTGTATCGCCATATTTAAACGATACATACAAAACACCATTCGGTTTGAGCGCATTTCGTAGGTTTAAAAATACCTGCGGTAACTCAGCTTTTGGAACGTGTAATAAACTAGCGCAGCACCAAATACCGTCGTATTGATTTACACTATTTAGCTCTTGGAATGTTTTAACCGCTACAGGTTGTTGTAAGTAACTGCTTGCCAACTCTGCCAGCTCTGGGCTTGCATCAAACGCACTTACAGTAAAACCCTGCGCTTTGAAAAATGCGGCATCGCGCGCGCTGCCACAACCGGCATCTAAAATACGTCCATGTTGTGCAACGTGCGGTAAAAACTCAGCGTAAAGCGCCGACATATCAACGTTAAGTGTTGAGTCGCTAAAGGCTTTGGCATTTTGGTTGTAATAAGTAAGTGTGGTGTTTGACACGAGACTTACCGCTCCTTGGCTAATCGTTTAACAGCTAAGACACTGTTAATACTGCATTCATTATTTGTTTAATCTACAGGAACAAGCGCATTAAATATAGGCTTAATAAGTAGAAATTTTTAAATTAATACGCCGTTGTTATTAAGTGCTTATGTTGAGCACTGAGCGCGACATAAATCACGCTTAGCACTTTTTACGCGAATTGTTATTACTTTTTTCTCAACCAAAAAAGGCTCGCAGGCACCGAAATCCACGCTTGTTTACCTAACGAATCAAGATAAACACCTACCTCTTCTTTACTGCCTGGGCTGAAATATGGCGGCTGTTGTTCTTTTAGTTTTTCTTGGCCGGTGAGTATTTTGGTAAAGTGTTTATTTTGCTGCTGGAGCATTTTTTTGTAATCGTTAGCTGGTTTTGAATCACCATGCTTTACAAAAGTACTTAGCGCTCGGCTGGCTGTTGCATGTAGTTCTTGAAAATCAAAGTCGGCCAATAGAGCGTCTAGCTTATCCCATTGTTTATTAATGATTAGGCAGTTCATTAATAAAAAGCGGTTTGCTTGATTGTCGTTTGGGTTTAGCTTTAATAACTCTTCGAGTTCTGATTGCGCTTTTTGGGTATAACCATGCAGTGCATGTATTTTTGCTCGATGCGCGCGAAGCATCATATAAGGTCGGGTTTCGTGCAAGCCCCAAAAGTACCCGGTGTTGTCTTTAATAAATTGCTTTGTTATGAGCCCACTTTCCATTATTTCTAAAAGCATTTGCATTGGTTCAAGTGCTTTTAGCTCTGTATCGGCAAGTACCAGTTCAAGTAATTCATCAAGCTCATCTAATTCATTTGGTTCTTCGTCTAAAAAGGTGCTGTTAAATTCGGCCTCATCTTCATCACTTAAAGTTAGGTCGTTACTAAAGCGAAGCTCAAAAATAGCGTCGGCCATGTAATAAACATAATTACGTTTGTATTCTTGAGCATTGTATTGGGCAAATTCACCAAATACTTTTGCCGCTGCTTTTTCGCTAGTAAAAGCTTTTAAAACGCCACTTAGGCTATCAACAGCCTGTTTTTGTAGTGCATTAAGTGCACGTTTATTTACGTGTTTAAGCGCCTGTAAAACCCCTTTACAGTAATTTGGTAGGGGCATATTCGGCTTTAGTGACTCACGGTAGTCTTGTTTAGATAGGCTGCATTTTGCTGGCATTTTTAATTCGTTTTGAATTATTTTATCCATGCTTTGGTTATACAGAGCCATTAAGCTTTCGAGGTATTTTAGCTCAGTCTCGTTTTGAATATTAAACTCTCCAAATAGATCTGGGTGCCACTCACTGGGAACAAGTAGTTGAGGTAATACACCTAATCCCATTAAGTAGCCTTGGATAAAGTAATAATCTGGTTTTTTAGTGCTTAATTCACTGAGTTTTATAACATCACTGCGTATTTTGGCTGGTGACATAACGTGCCCTGCTATGTATAAATTTATTATTAGTGTACCCATAGATAAAGCTACCAACAACGCTAGTTTAGTTGTTTTATCCTAAAAATGAATTTTTAACGGAATATTTACAAATTTAACAAGCCCGCGCCGCTAAAATACAAAAGCTGGTTTATACTGTTGTAATAATAAGCAAAAATAATAACTATGAGGCGCAATGAATAAATTAATTACTGTATTTTTATGTTTGCTGTTTACGGCTCCATTTAATGTATTTGCTTGTGAGAGAACCTTTAGCGTGGCATCGCACGATGCTTTTTGGCCGCCTTATGTAATGGGCATTAACGGTAAGCTGCAAGGCTTGGAGGTTGATGCGCTTAACATTATATTTGCTGACTCCCCTTTTTGTTTTGAAGTTAAGTTACTGCCAAATTCTAAGCGGGCTTTTATTGAGCTTAAATACGGCCGTATTGATTTAGGATGGGCTGCAAGTTATACAGACGAGCGCGCTAAATATGTGCACTTTAGTGATAACTACCGAACTGAGGTTATGCGCTTATACGAAAACAAAAATAATCAGCATAGTGTTAAAAACCTCGAAGACATTTTTAAACAAGGCTTTATTGTTGGCGCTAACTTAGGAAGCTATTACGGCGAGAAGTTTGAGCAATATAAAACTAAATATAAAAAGCAGATTGAATACACCAGTGCAACCAGTAAACGCTTTGAAATGCTTAATAAACAACGTATTGATTTTGCTATTGAAGACGAGTTAGTGGGGGCTTATTTTGGCAAAAAAGGCTCAAATATAAAATTAGTAACCAATATTGAGCATGTAAATAAAGACGATATTTATTTAATGTTTAGCAAACAAACGGTGTCGGTTACTGAGCTTGCGGTAATTAATGAATATATAAACAAAAATAAAACAGCACTTAAAGCGTTGTTTGAACACTAATTTAAGGAGTGTAATGAAAACTTTATTTTTAGCATTTACTACACTGCTATTTACTCACTTTAATGCCCTTGCGTGTTCAAAAACATTAGTAATGGGCACTAACGAAACCAATTGGCCGCCTTATCTTGTTAAACAAGGTGATACATTTTTAGGCACAGAAGTGGATGCTGTAAACGCTATTTTTAAAGATTCAAAATTTTGTATTAAATGGACTTATTTTCCGAGTTTTTCGCGTGTTCAAGCTGAGCTTAAAAATGGCCGAGTAGATATGACCTACGCGGCAAGTTATACAAAAAAACGCGCTCAATATGCGCACTTTAGTTTGCCCTACCGCGAAGAAGTTATGCATCTTTATAAACATAAAGACTCGCCTGATGTGACAAGCTTACCTGAGCTTTTTAGTAAGGAGTTTACAGCTGGTATTAACCGAGGAAGCTTTTTTGGTAACGAGCTTGAACAACTAAAAACTAAGTATTCAACACAGGTAGTGCTTACTGCTCAAGCAAATAATCGATTTAGCATGTTAGATAAAAAACGAATCGACTATGTTATTGAAGACTCAGTGGTTGCGCAGTACTTTGTAAAAAAACACCCCTCAATTACGCAGGTAAAGTCTATTACACCGATTAACGTTAACAATGTGCATTTTATGCTAAGCAAGGAGTCGCTAACACTTGATGACGTGGCGACCATTAATCAATTAATTACTAAAAATGCGGCTGCTATAAAGTTAATTTATCAACCTGTGCATTAAAGCATGGGCAATAACTTAGCTCTTTAGCTGCAACACTTCTTTAATATTGCCTGGCGTTAGTAATTATTTACATTGTGGCTGTAAGCACATTCAACACTACATACGCTAAAAATAGTGGCTTAAAAACGAGAATTGCCGTTATTTTCGCTTGGTTATAAATTAGCTGCCTTTTATCTTTCATTAGTTGTGGCTGATCTGTATAATTCGCCAGCTAATTTACCCTATTGTCTGGTTCTTGTTTGTGGCGTGTTGCTGCAGCGTACTCCTGTCAGTACTAATCTAGGATTACCCTTTTTGATCTCCACCGCAAATATTACGATGCAGTTTGGCGCAGAGCCGTTGTTTGAAAACATTTCAGCTAAATTTGGTAACGGTAACCGTTACGGTTTAATTGGCGCTAACGGCTGCGGCAAGTCGACTTTCATGAAAATTTTAAGCGGTGCGCTTGTTCCAAGTGCGGGTAATGTATCTATTACTCCAGGGTTAAAAGTAGGTAACCTAAGCCAAGACCAGTTTGCTTTTGAGCAATACAGCGTTGTAGACGCGGTAATTATGGGCGACGTGGAGCTTTGGAAAGTAAAGCAAGAGCGCGAACGTATTTACTCGTTACCAGAAATGAGCGAAGACGACGGCATGAAAGTAGCCGATCTTGAAAGCGTATTTGCTGAAATGGACGGTTACACGGCAGAGAGCCGCGCTGAAGAAATTTTGCTTGAAGCGGGTATCGATAAAGAATTTCATTACGGGTTAATGGCAAACGTTGCTCCAGGTTGGAAACTACGTGTGCTTTTAGCACAAGCGTTATTTGCAAATCCTGACATTTTGCTACTGGATGAGCCTACCAATAACTTGGATATTCATACAATTACGTGGCTTGCAAACGAGCTTAACAAACGTAAATGTACGATGATTATTATTTCCCATGACCGTCACTTTTTAAACTCGGTATGTACACACATGGCCGACATTGATTACGGCGAGCTGCGTATTTACCCTGGTAACTACGAGAAGTTTTTAGATGCTGCGGGCCTACAACGCGAGCAACTTTTAGCTGAAAATGCTAAAAAGAGCGCTGAGATTGACGAGCTACAAGACTTTGTTAACCGTTTTGGTGCTAACGCTTCAAAAGCTAAGCAAGCGAGTTCGCGTGCTAAAAAAATGGATAAAATTAAGCTTGATGAAGTTAAATCTTCAAGCCGTATGAGCCCATCACTTTCGTTTGACGAAGGTAAAAAAATGTATCGTCAAGCGCTTGAAGTTAATAAGCTTGGCCATGGTTTTGATGGCGAAACGTTATTTACTGGTGGCGACTTACTACTAGAAGCTGGCGCTAAGCTTGCTGTAATTGGCGAAAATGGTGTGGGTAAAACTACATTTTTACGCTGTTTAGTAGATGAGCTTAAAAGTAATGAAGGCGAAATTAAATGGTCTGAAAATGCGACCTTTGGCTATTGCCCGCAAGACAGCACTAAAGATTTTGAAAACGATTTAACGTTGTTTGATTGGATGTCGCAATGGCGTACAGCTAAGCACAACGATTTAATGGTTCGTGGCATGTTAGGCCGTTTGTTGTTTACAGCAGACGATTCAAACAAAAAAGCGCGTAACTGTTCTGGTGGTGAAAAAAACCGCCTGTTATTTGGTAAGTTAATGATGCAAGACGTTAATGTGCTTGTTATGGACGAACCAACTAACCACATGGATATGGAAGCCATTGAAGCGCTTAACAATGCGCTTAAAGACTTTGAAGGTACGCTTATTTTTGTAAGCCATGACCGCGAGTTTGTATCGTCATTAGCTACGCGTATCATTGATATTAAAGATAAAAAAGTAATCGACTTCCAAGGTACGTTTGACGAATACCTAGCAAGTTGTGAAGAGAAAAAAGCGTAAACTTTTTCTAATTGCTTATAAAAACGGTGCTAAATTTAGCGCCGTTTTTTTATGTGTGGAATTTGAGTTTAACTATAAAATTAATTAATAAAGGCTTAAATAAATAATTCACTAAGAGGTTAAGAGACGCTACGCTTTTAGAGTCAGTGATAAAATACTCGTTTCTGGCTTGGTTCTTCTCATTTACTCCTCTTTGGCTTCTCCTAGTGCAATAGTTTTTCAAGTAAATAATTCACTAATGGTGATATAAGACGCATCGCTTTTAAAGTGAGTGATAAAATAAAAAAGCACTGTTTTTTTGACTTTATTTTTCTTAGTTACTGCTGCTTCGCTTTTCCTTATGCAATTAATGGCTCTTATCGCAGAGCTAATTATTCACATTATTTTATTGGTAAATTCTGCATACATTACTGCTTTAAATCTAGTCATATTCTCCTGTAAGTCTTTGTCACTTAATGCTAATGTTTATGGAGTGAGTTATTTAAAACTTTAATGGCTAAACCAAGAGGTAACTATGTCTAATTGGGTTGAAGCAACAGTAAAAAGCGTAACATGGTGGAGCGAAACGCTCTTTAGCTTAACCGTTAATGCTAATGTAGAGCCGTTTAAAGCAGGGCAATTTACAAAGCTTTCTATAATGGATGGCGACAAGCGTATTGCTCGGGCTTATTCATATGTGAATGCCCCTGAAAATCCCGATCTTGAATTTTACCTTATTAACGTTATTGACGGTTTGCTTTCTCCTCGTTTAGCTACATTACAACCTGGCGAAACCGTATTAATAGAACAACGCGCAACTGGCTTTTTTACCCTTGATGAAATACCACAAAGCGATCAGCTTTGGATGTTAGGTACTGGCACTGCCATAGGGCCTTTTTTATCGATATTACAACAGCCCGATGTGTGGAAAAAATACAAAAGCATAAACTTAGTGCATGGCGTACGTTTTAATAACGATTTGAGCTATCAGGCACTTATTAACGAACTATTACGAGTGTACCCAGAACAACTCAACTATATTCCCGTTGTAAGTAGAGAAGAGCCATTACAAGGCTTAAGTGGCCGGATTACTAACGCTATTGAGAGCAACGGCTTGTTTGAACATGTAAAATTAAACCCTGAGCCTAGTAACGCGCAATTTATGATTTGCGGAAATCCACAAATGGTAAAAGACACAACAGCGCTACTTCTCGATAAAAACTTTACGCGTAACCGCCGCAAAGCACCCGGTAACATTACTGTAGAGCAGTACTGGTAGGCTACAGTGGTGGTATTAACTACCCGATAACGTTAAAATTTGCTATGTTGCACCCTTATACCAATATTATCAAAAATATGATCATTCTATCGCATTAAATAACTCACTAACTGCGTTAAAAGTTATTCATATAGAACAACTATATGTCACAATTTTCGCCTTGTTATTGTGCTATTTTCTTGACGCTATAATAGATCACTTATTTAATGTAATTGGTATTACACGTGTTTAGTGTTCATTTTAGGAAAGTTATGAAACCGTTATCTATTATTTTTGCCTCGTTAATTACTACAGTTGCACTTATTACTTACGCCGCAGAACAAAGCGAGCCTGAGCAAAAAGAGCAGCAAGTTGAAGCTCAAGCAAACGTTGAAAAACCAAAAGTTGAAGATGAGCAATCAACAACTCAGGCTAAAGCTGACGACAAAGTAAATACGCTTGAATACAAAGCACCTGAGCTTAAAAAGCCAACAATTGATGCGACTAAACCAGACGATTCAAAAGTATTAGGTAACGAGCAGATTAAACCCACTGAAAAGCCTAAAAATAAAATAGAAAAAGCAGTGGCAGTAGCCGAAGCTGAAAAAGCAGTTACGCAAGCAAAAGAAGCGCTAACAGTTAAGCAGCAAACTAAAGCTAAGCAATCGCGCGAATCACTTGCGGTAGTAGAGCAGTTAGTTAAAGCCTATAACGCGCGTAACATTGAAGAGTTTCTGCGGGTATATGCCGAAGATGTTGAGTTTTATATTTTCCCTAATGAGCTATTATTTAAAGGTAAAGAAAAACTAATAGAACGTTATGGGCTAATGTTTAAAAAGTTAAAGTGTATTCACTCATCACCAATTAAGCGCATAGTGCACGGTGATATAGTGATTGATCACGAACTATCAGAAACCTGCTCAACTGACGAAAAGGTAGTTGATAAACGTTCAGAACTTATTTCGAGTTACCAAATTAAAGATGGAAAAATAGTACGCGTACTGTTTTTTAGATAAAGGCTTTATATGCAAATAAATGACGACAAAAAAATTCGCTTAATGTATCGCATCGAGCCCGGTTGCCTTGGCCCTAAGGGTGCTGAGCATGTTGAAGATTTTTGTCGTTTTGCAAATAAACATATTAAGTCACCATTTTATGGCCAATTTGTATTTTTACCTCGTTACGATAAAACCATAGACGAGCGACAATATAGCGTTAACAGCCGTAATTTATCCCTTGTGCAGGCTCGAGCTTACTTAAAGCACTTTGATATTAATATTGAAGAATTTGAAGAGCAACTCGACGAGCTCCTCACTAAAGCGATTGATTTATACTTTAAGCGATAGCGTTTAATTGCTGTTGCTTAGGTATTCTCCCCCTTCCACAATGCGTTTTTATTTATTTTAATTATTATTAAAAGTATAAGTAATTTCTTTCACAAAGATAAAGTAATCAGTAATAACTGAGAAAAACCAGATCGGCCAATATGTATCACTTACTTTAAAAGCGCAGCGCCTCTTAACCTCTTTGTGGATAATTCGCCCTTTAAAAGCTTCTATTTGCACAATGAGAAGTAAAAGAGGAGTAAATGAGAAAAGCCAAAAACAGTATTTTTATGTTTTATCACTACTCTAAAAGCGCAGCGCCTCTTAACCTCTTTGTGAATTAATTAGCTCTTTAAAAGCTTTTATTTGCACAATGAGAAGTAAAAGAGGAGTAAATGAGAAGTAAAAGAGGAGTAAATGAGAAAAGCTAAAAACAAAAACCAGTATATTTATGTTTTATCACTACTCTAAAAGCGCAGCGTCTCTTAAGCTCTTTGTGAATTAATTAACTAAATATTTTAAAAGCCCTAAAAACAAAAAAAGTGGTGTTAATTTTAACACCGCTTAATGCGAAATATGTTTAGCTATGTGCTTTAGTAAGCTTGGGTTACAACATAGGTTTTATAACATCAAACACAGCTTCTATATGGTCGTCTCTGTCGTTTAGTGCCGCTATGTAACGGTATTTTTTGCCGCCTGCGTTTTCGAATATTTCACGATTTTCGCCTTCAAGCTCTTCAAGTGTTTCTAGGCAGTCGGCGCTAAAAGCTGGGCTGATAATAGCTACATCGGTAATACCCTCATCAGGCAGGGCTTCAAGCGTTGCGTCGGTGTAAGGCTTTAACCACTCGGCTTTACCAAATCGACTTTGAAAAGTACTAATTACTTTGTCTTTATCAAGGCCCAGTTTTTCGACAACTAAACGCGTGGTTTGTAAACATAGGCAATGGTACGGATCGCCTCGCTCTAAAAATAGTTTAGGCATACCGTGATACGAAAAAACAATTTTTTGTGGCATACCATTCGCTTCTAAATCCTCACTAATACTATTAGCAAGTGACTCAATATAACGGGTGTTTTTATGATAGCCATTAATAAAGTGCAGCTCTGGCACCCAGCGCCATTTACGCAGTACGCTCGATACAGCATCGAACGTTGAACCCGTGGTTGGGCTAGAATATTGCGGGTACATTGGTAAAATAATTATACGCGTTAAGCCTTTATCACGAAGCTCCTCAAGGCCGGCCTCTATTGAGGGATTGCCATAGCGCATAGCCATTACGACTTCGGTATTGGTATAACCTTGCTCTTTTAATAAGGTATTTAGCTTTACGCTTTGTTGGCGAGTAATGTGAGTAAGCGGTGAGCCATTTTCGGTCCATATACTTTCGTATAATTTAGCTGAACGCTTAGGGCGCACACGCAAAATAATGCCATGTAAAATTATCATCCATACTAGGCGTGGTATTTCTACAATGCGTGGATCTGATAAAAACTCACGTAAGTATATACGAAGCGCAGCAGCTGTTGGTGCATCAGGGCTACCTAGGTTAGTAAGCAGTATTCCCGTTTTTTGGTTAAAACGCCCATCATGGGGATTGTCAGTAACCGCAGAAAATCGCGACACAGAGTGCTCCTTCAAGCAAATTCAATAATGTATTTTATGCACATTGTAACGAAAAAAACTGCCGTTTAGATCAATCATTTAGCAGTTTTAACCATAATTCTAAATGGGGCTGGTTTTTTAGATTCTAGTTGCTGCAGTTTTTCTATTGATTTACGGCTAAATACATGACCTTTAGGCAGCAACATTATACCCGAATGGCTGTGCAGAGCATGGCCGAGTATCATTTGCTCTTTGAGTTCATGGGCATTACAAATTAGTACTGATCCTGCTGAACTTTTTTGTTCGTGTAGTTTTGCATGGCTTGCTTCAAGCGCACGAACTATTTTAGGGTGGTAAAACGAACCACTATAAAGTTTTACACTTTCGAGTGCGTCCTCATGGCGCTGCTTTTCATCGCTTGCATTGCTCTGCTCAAACGCATCCCAGTAATCGCGCGCTAACCCTAATACCATAGCCCCTATCGGTATGTCGTTTCCAGCAAGGCCTTTGGGCATTCCATTTCCGTTAAAACGTTCAAACTGATAATAAATAGCATCCGACAAATCGTGTAAATGTATTGCTGGCATTAGCATTAATTGTGCAGTACTTGGGTGAGTATAAAAGGTCTTACGCTGTTGCTCATTTAACCGATTTAGCGGTTTTTTATAAAGTTCAGGGTCCATAGCAAGCAAACCTATTTGTGCTAAATAACCAGCCATTGGGGCAAGATCAATGCTTTTTTGCGACAGGTTTAAGTAAAGCGCTATTTGTGTACAGGTATTTGCAATATTTTGTGCTTTGTTGCCATCAAGATAAGGGTTTGCGTTAACAAAATTATATAGCAGCTCAACGGTTGATTTGTGCTCTTGTTTTTCGCGCTCGTTGGCATCTTCAAGCTTTTTTAAAACTTGTTTGATTTGTAAGGTACGTTTTTCTACTCGTTGCTCTAACGTGTTGTTTAGCTCAAGTAGTTCTTGGTTTTGTGCCTTAACTTGTGTTTCTAATTTTTTGTTTTGCTTTTTTAGCGCAAATTTTTCTAGGCTATCTTTAATGCTTCGAAGTAATAAGTCGTTTTGCCAAGGCTTTTGAATATAGCCATTTATTTGACCTTGGTTAACAGCCGCTAGGGTTGTTTGTATATCGGCGTAACCGGTTAACAAAATACGTTGGGTGTCGGGTGCCAGCGCGCGTGCTTTTTCTAAAAACTCGGCACCGTTCATTACTGGCATGCGCATGTCGCTAATAATTAAACCAAACTCATGATTTTTAAAAAGTGTTAATGCGTTTTGTGGATTATCGCAAACAATAACCGACAGGCCATTTACTTCAAGTAAACGGGTTAATGTGCGTAGTACTATTTCATCATCATCAATGCAAAGTACATCAACCTGATTCATCGGTGTGTTTGGTGTTGCTTGAGTCATTGCGCCGCCTTTAAATTACTTCTGGCTAAATAATAGCTTAAAAAAACATCCGTGACCTGTTTATGCTTACCTTTTATATAGAGTAGGAGTCACCTAATGTGGTTATTATCTATAAGTAGATAAATGCTCACACTAAAGTTGCAAATTTGCATGTAGACGACTAAACGTTAAGTATAAAGTTATCTATATGGATGAAAGGAATGAATGGATCAGATGGTAATTTTGAACGTGCTTTTTTAAACGAACAAAAGCTGCGCTTGGCCGCAGAACAATTACTCAAAGATAAAAGCACCGTTTTAGTTGCCATAAATAATGAATTACAAAAAAAAGTAGCCGATTTAGAACACCAGCAAATGCTGTTTGTGCAAACCGAAAAAATGGCAACCTTAGGAACGCTTTGTGCAGGCGTAGCCCATGAAATAAATACCCCGCTTGCCTATGCAATGAGTAATATAGAAAGCTTACAAAATTCTACCCCTTTGCTTATCACGTTGCTAAAACTTAACGAGCAATACTTAAACAATGAAATTAAAGAAAGCCGTTTTAAACACGAAATCGACATACTCAATTTACAGTATCCGTATGCGTGGCTTTATAACAATTTGCAGGGACAAGTTAACGACAGCGTTGAAGGGCTCAAACGAATAAAACAAATTGTGCATGACTTATTAAACTTTGCCCACCCCTCCTCCTCGCAAGATAAACAACTAACCGATGTAACAACGGGTGCTAATAATGCTTTAAGATTATTAAGTAGCAAACTTAAATTATGCGAAATAAAAACGCGGTTTGAACCCCTACCACTTATTTGGTGTAATTTATCATCAATTAATCAAATTTTTGTAAATCTATTAATGAATGCTTGGCAAGCATGCGAGCTTGATTTAGAAAAAGGCTGCATTATTGAGGTTAATATTTTTGAACTAAACACAAATATCTGTATTGAGGTAAAAGATAATGGCTGTGGAATGAGTGAAGATACAATAGCGCATATGTTTGACCCTTTTTATACAACAAAAGAAGTTGGAGAAGGTACCGGTATGGGTATGACACTTGTATACGCTATGGTGAGCGATCATGGCGGAAAAATAGAAGTTAACAGCACATTAGGGACAGGTACGACCATCCGCTGCCTATTACCTTTAAAAGCGTAAACTAACGAACAAAATCACAATGTAAATAAAAAGTTAATAGGTAAATTTTGAAGTTTAATGCTCTTGTAGCGTGTATTTTAATCGATTAAACGTGGTTTTTTCTTATCTTGAAATTTATTTGCATACTTAGACCAAATATTTAGTTTTTTTCATTTCTTTTTGTTTGCATATGTTGCTAGGATGTTTGCAACAGGTTATGAGCACCATAACCACACACATATTATAAGAACACAAAAAACAGGGTCGTCACTATGCCAACATACCGTTTAAACACACTTGCTGTAGCCGTTGCTTTCGCGTTTAGCGCACCAAGCATTGTTAACGCAGAAGAAGCACCAGTGCAAGCTGCTAAAAACATTGAGCAAATATCTGTATTAGGATCGCGTGTATCTAACCGTACTTCTACTGAGTCTTCTTCTCCTATTGATTTAATTGACGCAGATGATTTAACCAAAGGTGGTTTTACCGAGCTTGGCCAAAGCCTGCAAGCGACAGCGCCTTCATTTAATTTTTCGCGTACACAAGTATCTGACGGTTCTGATTTATTTAGACCCGCAACACTTCGTGGCCTACAGCCAGATCAAACTCTTGTATTAGTAAATGGTAAACGTCGTCATAACCAATCAATTTTTGGCCTTAACGGTACGGTTGGCGCAGGCGCTGCGGGTACCGATATGAATGCCATTCCGCTAACGGCCCTTAAAGGCGTTGAAGTATTACGCGATGGCGCAGCGGCGCAATATGGCTCTGATGCTATTGCAGGCGTAATTAACTTATCTCTTAATAACTCAACCGGTATTACAACGGGTTTTGTACAATACGGCGGCACAAGTGAAGGTGACGGCGACACTATTTCAGCAGGTTTAAACCGTGGTTTTGATATAGGCAGCGAAGGCGGCTTTATTAACCTATCGCTTGAGTACCGTGATGCCGATGGCACTAACCGCGCCGAGCGTGATACGGGGGGTTCGCTTAATGTTGAACCAGGTACGTTAAGTGAAGATGTACGCTGGGGCCAAGGTAACTCAGAAAGTGAATTTACATCGTTATTTTACAACATGGCATTACCAATGGGCGACGGCGAGCTTTACTCGTTTGGTGGCTACTCAGAGCGCACGGCGCTGGGTAATGGTTTTTACCGTAACTTTAACGAAGCCTCTAAAAACGTAACACAAGTATACAGCGATGGTTTTTTACCGCGCATATATAACGAAGCACAAGATATTTCAGTCGCGCTTGGTTTTAAAGGCGATATAAACACAGATTGGAATTACGATGTATCGGCCGTTTATGGTGAAAACCAATACGACTTTACATCACGTAATACATTAAACGCTTCTTACGCGGCTGAGTATTTATTTAACAACCCAAGTGCAAGCGATGCCGATATTGCAGCAAATTCAGGCCCTAGTGGCGGTTACTCAGGTGGTTTTAGATTTGATCAAACAACGGTTAACCTTGATGTAAACGGTATTGTAGATATTGGCCGTGGTGAACCTTTATATGTAACAGTAGGCGCTGAATACCGTAAAGAAAACTACGAAATAGTGCCTGGCGATGAAGCATCATACGCCTGTGGACTAGCAAATATGGATACCTCGTACCCATCAGTAAACGATCCGGACCAATTTGCACAGTGTGGTTTTCAGGCTTATAACGGCCTACGCCCTGAAGCGGCTAACGACAGCGACCGTAACAGCTACGCAGTTTATGTAGACGTAGAAACTATGATCACCGACGCATGGAACGTAAGTGGTGCGCTACGTTATGAAGATTTCTCAGATGCTGGGGATGATTTAATTGGTAAATTAGCAACACGTTATGAATTTTCAGATGACTTTGCTGTACGTGGTGCGGTATCTACTGGTTTTAGAGCACCATCACTTCAACAAAGTGGTTATACAGCCTTTACAACTAACTTAGGCTCAGACGGTACATTAACGCAGTCGTTCACTGCAAACACCGGTACAGCTTTCCCAAGTGCGTTAGGCGTAGATAGCTTAGAGCTTGAAACATCAACAAACTACAGCGCAGGTTTTGTTTACGATGTAACAAGCGAGCTTTCGTTAACGGTTGATTTTTACCGTGTAGAAATTGAAGACCGTATAACGCTTGGCAGCTTACTTACGGCTGACGACGTATCGTTTAGCTCAGAAGCGGTTGCAGCACTACAAGCAACAGGAGCAGTGCAAGCTAACTACTTCTCAAACTCAGTTGATTCTACTACGCAAGGTGTTGATATTATTGCATCGTACCGCACTGAAGTTGAAGGCGGCAATTTAGGAATAACCTTTGCGGGTAACCTAAACGATACTAAAATTGACGGCGTAAATGCTGAAGACGGTATTCCTGAAGCGGTTGCTTTTGACGACCTACAACGTAGCTTTTTTACCGACGGACAACCTAGTGAACGTGCAACGCTTACGTTTGACTACGAGCGCGATGCCTACACATCAACCATTCGCTTTAACTACTTTGGCGAAACAGATGTAAAATACTTTGGTAACGACCATATTTCATTACCAGGTGAGCTTTCGCCTACCGGTTCATTTAAACCAACAAGTACGGTTGAATCTGCTGTGTTAGTTGACTTAAACGTGAGCTACCAAATTAACGACATGTTTGCGCTTTCGGTGGGTGCCGATAACGTATTTGACGAAACGCCAGACGAGCTAGGCGACGACGAAGTACTTAACTTTATCACCAACGGCGCATTTAAATACCCAGTACGCGCATTGCCATACGGCTTTGACGGCAGAACGTACTATGCAAAAGTAAGCTTTAGTTTTTAATTATCTTATAAAAAAGTAAAGCAAACTAAGTAATATTAAGCGCAGTTATTAACTGCGCTTTTTTATGCTTTTTTATTATTAAAAAAGCACCTGTTGGGCATTAAAAATACTTGCGCGGTTGAAAATTAAGCCTACAATCGCCATCTCTTAAATAGGCTAATATAAAAGCCTTTTTATTATTTAACTTAAAATAACCATTGGCTGATAGGAAATATATGACTAAAAAATCTAAAGCAAAAACCGCAAGCAACAGCGCGGTAGACACAGGGCGAGGCGTGATAAACCACAATGCACTAGCGGCAATGGTCACCTCTAAATTATTTAAACCACAAGTGGTTAAAGCTAAAAAAGGCAAAGGCTCGTTTAAACGTAGCAACAAACATTCAGGACAAGAGTCCTATTTAATCGCGGCTTAAATAGCACCGATCAAATAGGGCTTTTGAATATAATAAGCGAGGTTTTATACCTCGCTTTTACTTTAAAGCATTTAAGCTAAATTACATAAGCGCGAAGTAAATTCGCGCCTACGGGTTTGGTGTTTGCACAATATAGGTGAGATTTTATACCTCGCTTTTACTTTTAAAGTATTAAAGCTAAATTACATAAGCGCGAAATAAATTCGCGCCTACGGGTTTGCTGTTTGCACGATGTAGGTGAGGTTTTATACCTCGCTTTCACTTTTAGTTCTTTATTATTTTAACTCCAAGCTGTCCTCTAAAAGCGAAGCGCCTCTAAACCTCTTTGTGAATAACAGCCCTTAAAAATATGAATGCACAAAGAGAAGAAAAAGAGGAGTAAATGAGAAGACAAAGTCCATTTGTTTAAGTTATATGATATTTCACCACCGAGCTCACCGAGGCGCTGTGCGCTACACAGAGAAAACACGAGTAATGGTTAGTCACTGCTCCTTGTTTTCTCCTTCACTTCTCGGTGGTGATTTAATTACTTGCTTACTAATGCACCCGACTAAATGTAAAAGCGGTGGTTTTAAACGCCAGCAAGCTGCGCGTCCACAGGTGTTTAACTCAAGTTAGAGTATGGTCTGTAGAAGAAACGTGCTCACGTTAGAAGTGTAGTTTCTAACCTTTAAAACTATTACTTTTAACTGTTTGTGATGGGTTTTCACCAAAAAGTTGCGTGTAATCTTTAGCAAATTGTCCCGCGTGCCAAAATCCCCAATTCGCTGCTATTACTGAAATGGGCTTATCTTGGTTTAATTTTTTTAGTTCCCGCCTTACATTATTTAAGCGTGTTAAACGTAAAAACCGCAAAGGGTTAATTCCTAAAATACTCTCAAAACTATACTGAAGTGTGCGCCTACTTACAAAAGCAAGCTCGCATAGCTCGGTTATGGTTATTGGGTTTTGTGGATTTGTGGCCACGTAATCTTTTACTTTATCTACTACGGCTTTTCGATGTTTATAACTTGGCGCAATATTTTGTTGTGGATTATCTGCTTGTAATAAGTGTAGTGCCAACATGTTTAGCATATCTTGTTGCGATTCGGTTTTAAGTCCAAAGCCCTTGCCTACAACCATGCTATTAATTATTTGCCTTGCCGTTTGTAATGATGAGTTGCTTACCGATAAGCGAGCTGATTGGGCAGATGACAGGTTTTTCAATGTTACGCCTTGTAGCTGCGCCATATATTCAATTGAGTTCCAATCGATTACCAAACCATAAATATTAAATTGCTCAGGGGTTATCAGCTCAAAGTCATTATCACTTGTACGGCACATAAATTGATTACTTGCCACACTTAGACCATTAATCTTACTTTGCTGCGACTGACAAGGAATGCCAAGCCAAACAGAATTGGGGGCGATGTTACATTGCTGACGAAGCGCTCGCTCGGTGTATTCTTTAAACACATGAATATTGGCGTAATCTGTTTCTTCAATAAAACCATAAAAGCTGCCGTCGCTCATTTGATCGTATTTTTGCTGCCATTGAGTAAGGCTATGCGCTTGCTCGTCTATATCGTGTGTTTGCACCTTGCTCTTTAGTGGTGCGTTGTAGCTACTTTGCTGCGCCATATAGGGGATGCTCTTTTTCGTTACACTTTTATTATGGTTAAGTTAACACCGCTTTGCGTATGTAACCAATTGAATTGGATTAATAAATAATCTTTTGCCGAAATTCGATAGTTACTTGGTACAAAATAAGCTGTCTTGTAACTATTGAAAATTGATTTATAGCTAAAGATGCAGCAAAACCTATACCAAGGTTTATCATATTAGTTATGTGGAGTAAATCATGGGGCAAGCGTACAGTTACACTTTAGGTACACACACTTATAAATTCAAGAACTTAGCCCAGTTAATGGCTAAAGCAACGCCGCAACGTTCGGGTGATCGCTTAGCGGGTGTCATTGCACAATCAGCACAAGAACGTGCTGTGGCTCAAATGACATTGGCCGATGTACCTCTTAAAACATTTTTAAATGAGGTACTTATTCCCTACGAAGATGACGAAATTACACGCTTAATTATTGACGAGCACGATGCCAATGCCTTTATGGCTATTGCACATTTAACTGTAGGCGATTTTCGTAATTGGCTTTTAAGCGACTTTGCAACACCCGCTGTACTTGCAAGTATAAGGCAAGGAATTACGCCTGAAATGGCTGCTGCAGTTAGCAAAATAATGCGCAATCAAGATCTCATATTAATTGCTAAAAAGTGCCATGTTACAAGTGCTTTTAGAAACACTATTGGCCTCCCTGGGCATTTATCTACACGTTTACAACCAAATCATCCAACTGACGATATTAACGGTATTGCTGCATGCATGCTTGATGGGCTGCTATACGGTAATGGCGATGCCGTAATAGGTATAAACCCAGCAACCGACAACGTTGCCCAGGCCATTAAATTAATGACATTAATGGATGATGTTATTCAAAAATACGCCATACCGACGCAAAGCTGTGTGCTTACACATGTTACTAACACTATTGAATGTATAGAAGCTGGCGCGCCGGTTGATTTGGTATTTCAGTCGATTGGCGGCACGGAGGCTACTAACTCAAGTTTTGGTTTTAATTTAAATACCTTAGCTGAAGCGCAAGATGCCGCTTTGAGTTTAAAGCGCGGCACTGTTGGCAATAATGTGATGTATTTTGAAACTGGGCAAGGCAGTTCGCTTTCAGCAAATGCGCATCATGGCCTTGATCAGCAAACGTGTGAAGCTCGCGCTTATGCAGTTGCTCGTAAGTTTAACCCGTTACTGGTAAATACCGTGGTGGGGTTTATTGGCCCTGAATATTTGTTTGATGGTAAAGAAATTACCCGAGCAGGACTTGAGGATCACTTTTGCGCTAAGTTACTAGGCATACCGATGGGGTGCGACGTGTGTTACACCAATCATGCAGAGGCCGATCAAAACGATATGGATAATTTGCTAACGCTATTAGGTGTTGCAGGTTGCTCGTTTGTAATGGGAATACCTGGCTCTGACGATATTATGCTTAACTACCAAACTACGTCGTTTCATGATGCATTATATGTGCGTCGAGTTCTTGGCTCTAGACCCGCCCCTGAGTTTGAAGCATGGCTAAGCAAAATGAAAATTATGCAAAGCACTACCGACATCACACTTTCAGATACCTTGCCTCCCGCTTTTGCTAAACCTCTGGGTGCAATTGCTGGAGGTGGCTCATGAAATCACGTTCAAAACCGACCACTCCATTAGATAACTCAGTAAATGAGCATAAAAATAACGGTAATGTAGTGCACAACCCTTGGAGTGATTTACGGCGTTTTACCGACGCCCGTATTGGGCTTGGTCGCGCCGGTATAAGTTTGCCAACCTCAGAAATGCTGGCTTTTCAGCTATCTCATGCACAAGCGCGTGATGCGGTGAGTTTTCCGCTTGATATTAACGCAATGACTGAGCAACTAGGCAATATTAGTGCTCTAAAAGAGGTTGCCCCTCCCCTGCATTTACACAGCCAAGCCGTTGACAGGGTTACTTACCTTCAGCGACCCGATTTAGGCCGTAAACTTGATGAAAATGGTAGGCAAGTACTTCTCAGCTATATGAATAAACAAAAGCACACTGCGCAGGCTAAATACGATTTAGCGATTGTAGTGGTTGATGGACTTTCGTCGTTGGCGGTACAAAAAAATGCATACCCATTTATAACAGAGCTATTAACGCACCTTACAACAGACAAGCAATTTAAAATTGCTCCCATTACTTTGGTTGAGCAAGGGCGAGTAGCGATTGGCGACGATATAGGTGAGTTGCTAAATGCGCAGGTGGTTATGGTGTTAATAGGAGAGCGCCCAGGACTTAGTTCGCCAGATAGCCTTGGCTTGTATTTAACATGGGAGCCCAAAACAGGACTTAACGATGCATGTCGTAATTGCATATCGAATATTCGCCCTGCAGGCCTACCTTATACAGAAGCGGCGAGACGCGCACTGTACTTATTACGTGAAGCTAAAAAACTGAAACTAACTGGGGTTAATTTAAAAGACCGCACACAAGATGATGTAATTGAGCATCAGGTTTCAACCACTAACTTTTTAATTGCTGAGTAATTTTAATTAAAAACACATGAAATAAAAAAATAAAAACTAAACATCAACGGAGAAAGGTTATGTCTACTAATAATAATACAGAGTACCTTGCTAAAAGACAGTTAAAACGGGGTACTGCGGGGTGGTTATTGCTCGCAGGTTTGGGTGTGTCGTATGTAATATCGGGTGACTTTGCAGGCTGGAACTTTGGTATCGCCGAAGCCGGTTGGGGTGGTTTTGCCATTGCTGCAGTATTAATGGCGGTTATGTATTTAGCGCTTGTACTATCGCTTGCTGAAATGTCAGCTGCAATACCTGCTGCAGGCGGTGGTTATAGTTTTGCGCGTCAAGCTATGGGGCCAGCGGGAGGCTATTTAACCGGGCTTGCCGTATTAATTGAATATGCCTTAGCACCCGCTGCTATTGTTATTTTTATTGGTTCGGCAGTTGAAGCCCTCACCGGGTTTAATGGCCCATGGGTATATGCATTATTTTACTTACTATTTGTGGGAATTCATTTAGCGGGCGTAGGAGAAGCGCTTAAAGTAATGATGGTAATAAGTGGTTTAGCGGTATTAGCTATTATTGCAACGGCTTTTGTTTTAATCACAAATTTTGATGCATCGCGCTTATTTGACGTCCCCGTAACAAATGCAGTGGGAGCCAGTGAGTTTTTACCTTTAGGTTGGTACGGGGTTTGGGCTGCATTACCGTTTGCCATGTGGTTATTTTTAGCGGTTGAAGGTGTACCGCTTGCTGCTGAAGAAGCAAAAGATCCCGCTAAAGATGTGCCAAAAGGCATTATTGGTGCAATGATCTTTTTGTTATTTACTGCTTTTTTAGTTGTTGTTTTAGTACCTGGTGCTGGCGGTGCTGCTGCAATGGGGGCAAGTGCTGTGCCTTTAGTTGATGCATTAAATGCATCCGGTAGTGAGGGCTTAGCAACCGTTGTAAATATATTAGGGCTTGCGGGTTTAGTCGCTTCGTTTTTCTCTATTATTTATGGTTATAGTCGCTTAGTGTTTGCTTTATCTAGAGCCGGTTATTTACCACGTTCGTTGTCTATTACGACTAATCGCAAAGTGCCAGCACGTGCGTTGATTGTACCGGCAGTATTTGGCTTTTTAGTATCACTCAGTGGTGAGGGTGATTTAATACTTGCAATGGCAGTAGTAGGTGCAACGCTCTCGTATGCATTAATGGCGCTGAGCCATATTTTACTTCGCGTTAAACAACCTGATTTACCTCGCCCGTACAAAACTCCAGGTGGCGTAGTTACGTCAAGCATTGCTTTAGTACTTTCGCTTATAGCATTAACGGGTGTGTATGCGTTTGACCCTCGTGCATTTTTATACACTATGGTGCTGTTTATTGTGGGCGCCGCATATTACTTTGGCTATAGCTCAAAACACTTAGTTGCTAAAAGCGCGGACGAAGAATTTGCAATGCTGGCGGATGCAGAATCTGATTTAGAAATGGCTAAGTAGACATTAATAGCTATTAAATATAAGTGAGGAGACCCCTCACTTATATTTTTATGCACGCTGTAGGATGTAAAAATAGCGCCTACATTTAGACATCAAGTCCCCTCTATATTTTATTTATACCGTTTAAAACTAAAACTTAATGTTGCCGCGTAGCGCTTTGTTTTGCCCATGTTTAGTTTTTTTATCCATACGTTTGCGCTGTGAATTACGGCTAGGCTTGGTGGCACGACGCGCTTTATTAACAACGGTAGCACTAAGAATTAAATCTTTTAAGCGCTTAAGGGCATCTTCTCGGTTTAGCTCTTGCGTACGGTGGCTTTGCGCTTTAATTATTAAAACGCCCTCTTTGGTAATTCTTGTATCATTTAAGGCTAGCAAACGCTCTTTATAAAAATCAGGTAATTTAGAGCGATTAATATCAAAGCGTAAATGAATGGCACTGGCTACTTTGTTAACATTTTGACCACCGGCACCTTGCGAACGAATAGCCGTAAGCTCTAGTTCCCATTCATCGATAGTGACAGTATTTGAAATTGTTAACATTGTGTTCAGCTCTATTTGTCAAAAATGTATTATATCATCAGTACATTAGCTTGTGGTGAATGAACTAAATTCTTAGAACTTAAATAAATTCTCATAAATTGTACTATAAAATCAGCCAATATATTATTTTGTGTTGGCAAGTGTTGCTTATTAGTTTCTAATTGGCACAACTTTAATACTAGGAAATGCTCAATGAAAAAAATACTTGTATCACTTAGCTTATTAGCAATGAGTTTCTCAAGCCTTGCAGTAGATATTAACGAAGGTCAACTTCAAAGCTATATGAAAGCACTGCCAGCTGTAACGAGCTGGGCAAGCAGCCAAGAGTCTTTAAAAGACTTAGACTTAGCAAGTATGTTAGGTGGTTCTGCAGATCAAAGTGTTGACGAGCAAAGCTCTCTAGCTAATAGCGCACTAAGCATGATTAAAGAGCAAGACCTATACAAAAGCTTCGCGGGTGTTACAGGCCGCTACGGCTTTACACCAGAGCAACTAGTAACTGTAGGTTCTGAAGTATCAATGGCTTATATCGAAAACCTTAAATCGGGTCTTTCGGCTGATAATCAAGAAACAGCGAATAAAGTAATGGGCGGTTTTCAAAGCATGAAAAGTGCTAAAGATAAAGGCGCTAGCTCGTTAATGGGTTCGTTTGGTAAATCGTCAAGCGCAGCTGAGGAGTCTACAGAGTCTTTAGTAAGCGAAAGTAACCTTGAACTTGTGAGCGAATATATGCCACAACTACAAAAGCTTTTTGCACTTCTATAAGTTTTATTGTTTTATTGTTTTATTGTTTTATAAGAAGGTGGCTTTTGCCGCCTTTTTTAATGCCTAATTTTTATATGACTTAGATAAATTACAATATTTTATAAGTAATACTGACCGGGACTATATGCAAAAACGGGGGAGTAAATTATTACTCCCCCGTTTTTATTTAGCGTACAGATTATTTAAGATCGAATCTGTCTGCGTTCATTACTTTTACCCATGCGTTTACAAAGTCATGTACAAAGCGCTCTTTGTTGTCGTCTTGTGCATAAAACTCAGCAAGTGCGCGCAATATAGAGTTTGATCCAAATACTAAATCAACGCGTGTTGCAGTCCATTTAGTAGTGCCACTTTTACGGTCTACTATATTGTATAAACCTTTTTGAGTTGGCTCCCAACGGTTTGACATGTCAGTTAAGTTTACAAAGAAGTCGTTGGTTAATAAGCCTACACTATTTGTAAATACGCCGTGTTCGCTGCCAGCATAGTTAGTACCTAGTACTCGCATCCCACCAATAAGTACCGACATTTCTGGTGCACTTAACCCCATTAGTTGGCTGCGCTCTAGTAATAACTCTTCAGCTGATACTGCGTAATCTTTTTTCAGCCAGTTTCTAAAACCATCGTGAATGGGTTCTAGTACATCAAACGATTCTGCATCAGTCATTTCATCTGTTGCATCTCCACGTCCTGGAGCAAACGGCACGTTTACATCAACACCAGCTTGTTTTGCAGCTTGTTCTACGGCTGCTGTACCACCTAAAATAATTAAGTCGGCGATGCTAACAGGTTTACTCAAGCCAGCCTGCACTTTTTCAAGCGCACTAAGTACTGATGCTAAACGTTCTGGCTCATTACCTTGCCAATCTTTTTGCGGTGCTAAACGAATGCGTGCACCATTTGCGCCGCCACGTTTATCAGAACCACGATAAGTACGTGCGCTATCCCAAGCTGTATTTATTAAATCAGCGGCACTAACACCACAATTTAATAATGTGGTTTTTAGATTGCTAATTTCGTCGTCTGTTAATGTGTAATCAACGGCTGGAATTGGATCTTGCCAAATTAAGTCTTCGCTTGGTACGTCAGCACCTAAGTAACATGATTTAGGACCTAAATCGCGGTGAGTTAGTTTAAACCAGGCACGTGCAAACACGTCTGAAAAGTAGTCAAAGTCGTTATAAAAACGCTCAATAATTTTACGGTACGTTGGGTCCACTTTCATGGCCATATCAGCATCTGTCATCATTGGGTTTAAACGAATTGATGAATCTTCTACATCGACAGGTTTGTCTTCTTCTTTAATATTAATAGGCTCCCACTGATGAGCGCCTGCTGGGCTTTTAGTGAGTTCCCATTCGTAGGTTAATAAAAGCTTACAGTATTCGTTGTCCCATTGTGTTGGGTGCGTAGTCCATGCGCCCTCTACACCTGATGTAACTGTATCGCGGCCAATCCCACGTGTTGTAGTGTTATTCCAACCAAGGCCTTGCTCGTGTACGTCAGCTGCTTCTGGTTCTGGTCCTAAGTTTTCTGCTTTGCCATTACCGTGCGCTTTACCTACTGTGTGCCCGCCTACCGTTAATGCAGCGGTTTCTTCGTCATCCATTGCCATACGTGCAAAAGTTTCGCGAATTTGGGCCGCTGTTTTAAGCGGATCAGGAATACCATTTACACCTTCAGGGTTTACATAAATTAAGCCCATTTGTACTGCGGCTAATGGATTTTCCATGGTATCTGGTTTATCTACACTTTCGTAACGACCGTCACTTGGCGCTAACCATTCTTTTTCGGCTCCCCAGTAAACGTCTTTTTCAGGGTGCCAAATATCTTCTCGGCCGCCGGCAAAACCAAAGGTTTTTAAACCCATTGATTCGTATGCCATGTTGCCCGCTAAAATAATTAAGTCGGCCCATGAAAGCTTGTTACCGTATTTTTTCTTTATTGGCCAAAGTAAACGGCGCGCTTTGTCGAGGTTACCGTTGTCTGGCCATGAATTTAGTGGCGCAAAACGTTGATTACCTGTACCACCGCCCCCTCTACCATCGGCTAAACGGTATGAACCCGCTGAGTGCCATGCTAGACGAATCATTAAACCGCCGTAATGTCCCCAATCGGCTGGCCACCAATCTTGGCTATCGGTCATTAAGCTTTTTACGTCTGTTTTTAGCGCGTCAAGATCGATTGATTTAAATGCTTCAGCGTAATTAAAGTCGCTATTGTATGGGTTTGATTTGGTGTCGTGCTGATGAAGAATGTCTAAGTTTAGGGCATTTGGCCACCAATCAGTATTGGGATTAGACGTTTTAGTATTACTGCCGTGCATGACCGGACATTGGCCTGCTTTAGGGTTGCTCATTCTGGAATCCTTATAATAGAAAAGTAAAATACTTAATCAATCAGTATTGTTGTTTATGTATTTATAACTTTTTAAAAAGTAACGGTTATTTTTATTTAATCGGCTTACTTATTATTTAGTGTGCCTGCCTAAACACTTACGTATCCTTAATATAGGCGCATAAATTATGCTACGCCAGCCTCAACATACTATTTAAAACGATTGCTCCAATTTATATTTTTGATTGGCCTTTTGCTAATGATGTATTTAACAATAGCTTTGTAATTACGTTCAAAATAATAGTAAAAATAAACCTGATGACGCTCGTGTAAAGTATTACGTAAGATAAAAAAAACAAATTAGTGAATTAACCTTAACCTTTTTACTAGACCTGTGATCGAATTGAAAAATTTCGGCGTAATGGTATGTGAAGGGTTTAAAAGTGGCTTTAATTTATTTAAAGCGCACATTGGAATACCCCCCTTCACCATGAAATTGTAGTTATATAGTTATAATTATAAAGGTGCATTACTTAAGCCCAATGCACCTTTACTTTATAAACCGAATACTTTGAGTATTCTTATATTTTTAACTAATTGAATTGAATTAAGTATTTGTTCATAAAGATTCAGTTAGTATAAAGTTGTTCTCCTGTGAATCCCTACGACATATTGTTGTTTTAAGCAGTTTTTGCCAGCTCATATTGAGCTGGTTTTTTTTGCCTATTTTTTCTTAAAACCACCTAAGTATTAGCAAAATGCTCATGCTTTAACCTGTTATTGCTAGGGCGTGTTGACCTTTGTGGATTGAAATTTGTTTAATCTAGGGACGATTTAATCCGGCGCGAGGTTTGTAACCTAGTGGGCTAAGTAAAAACCGAGCAACAAAGAGTAAATCGTCCCTAGAAAGAACCCTAAGGGCAGCGCATGTTTGGCATTTATGCTTCGTTATCGCCTATTTATGGGGAATAACCACACTACATAGGCTCTGCCTTGCCTAAAAACCAAATATACAGCTGCAAAATTAATCACGAAAGGTCAACACGCCCTAGCCTCTAGACTAAAAAATTCTTACAACTATTGCTCCTATCTAAATTAGGTCAATTTTAATCCTGAAAAGTCAACGCGCCCTAGTGCCATTCAGCCCTGCATGTTAAAGTTATTACAGTAATTAATTTAATTAGGCGTACCGATGCGTTATTACCTATCTACACTTTTTGTTTGTTTAACTTTTTTTTCGGGTATAGTAAATTCTGCTGAACAAAAACCAGCAGCCCCTACAGCACAACAAGAGCAACAAGCCCTCAAACAACTTAAAGAGTCTATGTTTAAACCGCTAATGGAGCGCTACATACTCGACGAGCTAAAAGCCGTAAGGCAAGATCAACAAAAGCTCCGTGAGGATGTAACTAAGCAAGTTACTCATGCACAGCTTGATACTGCAGATCGCGCGTTAACATACACTACCGATACTATTAATAATGTATTTTTTATAATTACCGCTACGGCTTCTATTTTGGTTTTAGTGGGCTGGAACTCACTACGCGATGTTAAAAACAAAGTAGAAGATATTGTAAATACACGTGTAAGTGTAATTACTGACGAGTATGAAGACCGATTAAAAATTCTTGAAGAAAAACTACGCGTACGCTCAGAAGAAATACTCAGTAACCAAGAGCGCATATCGGTTACCAACGAGGTTCATTCGTTATGGATGCGTGCTAATTTAGAAAGTGATTTTGCTAATAAAATTGAAATATTTGATGAGATTTTAAAACGTAAACCAGAGGATGTTGAAGCCATTGCTTATAAGGCCGATGCGTTATTAGAAATAAATGAAACAGCACAAGCCATTGAATTGTGTAATCAAGCCATTGATATAGATAGTGTCTATGGTTATGCCTATTGGCAACGAGCATGTGCTTATGCGCTAACACATAAGCATGCTGATGCATTAGCCGACATTAAAATGGCACTTGAATACTCTCCAAATTTACGTAATGAGCTATTACATGAGAGCGCATTTGCAAGCTTACATGACAACGACAGCTTTAATACGATAGTAGCTGGTGAAGTTGTTTAAGCACTCAGTATTTGGCCTGTATGATTAGGCGCAACATCATAAAAAAGGGCCTTGGCCCTTTTTTTGTTTTTAAAGGTTATGTTTGTTGTGTAATTAGAAGCTTTACTGCGCTCTACAAACTCTGCTCTACCGTAGAGTTAAGACCTAAAGTGATTAATTCACAAAGAGGTTTAGAGACGCTGCGCTTTTAGAGAAGAGCTTAGAAGTTAAAATAATAAAAACAATCAGAAACTGTGCTTCTAACATGAGCAACAAGTCATACTTTAAACTTGGTATAAACACTTCTATTCGCGCAGGTTACAAGCTTTTAAAGCAACGCTTGTACTTTTATAATGCCGAGTCAGCATTGGTTTTGCTCTTCTCATTTGCTCCTCCTTTTCTTCTCTGCGTGCATATTGTTTTTTAGGGCTGTTATACACAAATAGGTTTAGAGATGCTGCGCTTTTAGAGTAGTTAGCTTAAGTAATTAGAAGCTGTGCTTCTCGCGCGAGCAAGCTTAGCGCCTACGTGGAAAACTTAACGCGGTGGTTAAAATTCACTTGTAGACGCGCTGCTTGCGGGCGTTTAAAAACGTAGTTTTTAGGATGGGTGATTAAGTAATTAGAAGCTGCGCTTCTCGCGCGAGCGAGCTCTGCGCCTACGTGGAAAACTTAACGCGGTGGCTAAAATCCACCTGTAGATACCATCTCTCATTTTAAGCTTCAAGGTCGTATTTAACTTTCTTG